>JBAWHI010000417.1:0-5062 GCA_049593675.1 Nocardioides sp. | reverse complement strand
GGCTCGGGCCGGCGCCGATAGGCTCGGGCCATGGGCAAGCAGGAAGACTTCGTACTCCGCGCTCTCGAGGAGCGTGACGTCCGGTTCGTGCGGCTGTGGTTCACCGACGTCCTGGGGTCCTTGAAGTCGGTGGCGGTGGCGCCCGCCGAGCTCGAGGGAGCCTTCTCCGAGGGCATCGGCTTCGACGGCTCCGCGATCGAGGGCTTCGCCCGGGTCTACGAGGCGGACATGCTCGCGATGCCCGACCCGTCGACCTTCCAGATCCTGCCCTGGCGCGGTGAGGGCCCGTCCACGGCGCGGATGTTCTGCGACATCGTGATGCCGGACGGCTCGGCGTCCTACGCCGATCCCCGGCACGTGCTCAAGCGCACCCTCTCCAAGGCCGCCGAGCAGGGGTTCACCTTCTACACCCACCCCGAGATCGAGTTCTACCTGTTCAAGGACTCGCCGGTGGCGGGTGCGGACCCGCTCCCGGTCGACCGCAGCGGCTACTTCGACCACACCGCGCAGTCCCACGGCGCCGACTTCCGCCGCGAGGCGATCACCATGCTCGAGGCGATGGGCATCTCGGTGGAGTTCAGCCACCACGAGGCCGGGCCGGGACAGCAGGAGATCGATCTGCGCTACGCCGACGCGCTGAGCACCGCCGACAACATCATGACGTTCCGCACCGTCATCCGTGAGGTCGCGCTGGGGCAGGACATCTGGGCGACGTTCATGCCGAAGCCGTTCACGACGCACCCCGGCTCCGGCATGCACACGCACGTCTCGCTCTTCGAGGGCGACCGCAACGCCTTCTTCGAGGCCGGTGCGGAGTACCAGCTGTCCAAGACCGGACGGCAGTTCATCGCCGGTGTGCTCCGCCACGCCAGCGAGATCAGCGTGGTCACCAACCAGTGGGTCAACAGCTACAAGCGACTGATGTTCGGCGGCGAGGCCCCCTCCTACATCTGCTGGGGCCACAACAACCGCTCCGCGATGATCCGGGTGCCGATGTACAAGCCCAACAAGGGCCAGTCCACCCGGGTCGAGCTGCGCACCGTCGACGCCGCCTGCAACCCCTACCTCGCGTTCGCCGTCGTGCTCGCCGCCGGCATGAAGGGCATCGAGCACGACTACGAGCTGCCCCGCGAGGCGGAGGACGACGTCTGGGCGCTCAACGAGCGCGAGCGCAAGAGCCTCGGCATCGAGCCGCTCCCCAAGAGCCTCTCCGAGGCGATCGTGGTGGCGGAGCACTCCGAGCTCCTGGCCGAGACGCTCGGCGAGCAGGTCTTCGACTACTTCCTGCGCAACAAGCGCGCGGAGTGGGAGGAGTACCGCGGGCAGGTGTCGGCCTTCGAGCGGGACCGGATGCTCCCGGTCATCTGACGCCGATCGACCGAGGGAGATCGTCTGATGGGGACCGTCGAGGCCGACCGGGTCACCGGGATCACGCGCCTCCTGCGGGTCGCGCTCGTCTGCGTCGGCCTCCTGGTGGTCTTCGTCGTGCTCGCCGCGAACCGGGGTAGCAGCGCGTACGCCGTCACGCTCGCCGTGGTCGTCGTCGTCCTGCTGGCCTCCACCGGGCTCGCGCTCCGGGCCCTGTCGGTCGGCGCGGACAGCGCGCGCACGTGGGTGATCGTGACCGCCGTGCTGCTGATCGTGCTCGCGGTGCCGGCCGTGCAGGTCTGGGTCGGTCTGGCGATGGCGATCACGGGTGTCGGGCTGCTGTTCCTGCTGTTCAGCAACGATCACGAGAGGAGCCGACCGTGACCCGCATCCTCGTGGTGGAGCACGACCGTGAGTGTCCGCCCGCCCTGTTCGGCGGCTGGCTGGAGGCGGTGGGGTGCGAGCTCGACGTCCGCCGCCCCTACGCCGGTGACGCGCTCCCGGCGCTCGACGGGTACGACGCCCTGATCGTCCTCGGCGGCCCGATGGGTGCGAACGACGACGAGGCCCATGCCTGGCTCGCGCCGGTCAAGGAGCAGATCCGCGAGGCCCGGGCGACCCACCTGCCGACACTGGGCATCTGCCTGGGCCACCAGCTGATCGCCGTGGCGCTAGGCGGCACGGTCCGGCCCAACGGACACGGCCAGCAGGTCGGCCTGATCGGGGTCGAGTGGTCGGAGGCGGCCGGCGCCGACCGCCTGGTCGGCCGGATCGCGACCCCTCGGAGGGGAGTGCAGTGGAACGACGACATCGTCGTCGACCTGCCCCCGGACGCCGTCCTGCTCGCCGCCACCGGTCGTGGGGAGGTCCAGGCGGCTCGCTACGCCGCGCAGATGTGGGGCGTCCAGCTCCACCCCGAGGTCGACGAGACGATCCTGCGGCCCTGGGCAGAGGAGGACCGTGGGTCGCACGAGGCGCTCGGTGTGGACACCGATGCGATGTTGCGTGACGTCGGTGCCGCCCGTGACGAGCTCGAAGATGCGTGGCGACCGCTGGCGATCGCCTTCGCCGACCTGGCCCGGGAGCACGCCAAGGCCGCCCGATGACGGCGCGGCCGGCGATCAGCAAGGGCGATCTGCTGCGGCAGGGGTTCCTGGACCCCGACGCCGCGCTGGAGGTGATCGACCGCCTCGCGGACGCGGCCGGTCCGCTGCTGGCCCTGGTCGCCCGCACCGCCGATCCGGACGCGGCTCTGGCCGGCCTGCTGTGCCTGCTCGAGGCTCTCGACGAGTCCGGGGATCCCCGTGAGCTCCTGACCACCCTCGTCGACGACGAGGGCACCGCCATGAGGCTGCTCAGCGTGCTCGGCGCGAGCGAGGCGCTGGCCGACCACCTGCGTCGGCACCCCGAGCACTGGCGTGAGCTCGGCGACTCCCGGCTCGGGTCGACCCGGCCGGCGGCCTGGGCCGTGCGCGCCGGTCTGCTCGCCGCCGTCGGTGCCGACCCCGACGACCCGACGCCGACGGCGACGGTGCCCGATGTGGAGGCGGTCGACGCTCTGCGGGTGGAGTACCGGCGCGTGCTGCTCCGGCTCGCGGCACGCGACCTCACCCACCACCTCCGGGTCGACGACGCGGCCGCCGAGCTCTCCGACCTGGCCGCCGGCACGCTCGACGCCGCGCTCGCCGTCGCCCGCCAACGGGTCGGGCCGGACGCGCAGCTCGCCCGGCTCGGCATCGTCGCCATGGGCAAGTGCGGCGGTCACGAGCTCAACTACGTCTCGGACGTGGACGTGATCTTCGTGCACGCGGCGGCCGATCCCGGCAGCTCCGAGGACGACTCGGGTGACGACAACGCCGTGCTGCGGACCGCCAACCAGCTCGCCAGCAACCTGATGCGGGTGTGCTCCGACCACACGGGTGAGGGCACCATCTGGCCCGTCGACGCGGCGCTGCGGCCCGAGGGCAAGTCCGGCCCGCTGGTGCGCACCATCGCCAGCCACCAGGGCTACTACGAGCGCTGGGCGAAGACGTGGGAGTTCCAGGCCCTGCTCAAGGCCCGCGCGGTCGCGGGCGACCTGGCGCTGGCCCGCGAGTTCGTCGAGATGACCCGGCCGCTGGTGTGGTCGGCCGCCGAGCGCGACGGGTTCGTCGAGGACACCCAGGCGATGCGCCGTCGCGTCGTCGAGCACATCCCCGCCAAGGAGGCCGAGCGTCAGCTCAAGCTCGGCGAGGGTGGCCTGCGCGACGTCGAGTTCGCGGTCCAGCTGCTCCAGCTGGTGCACGGCCGCGCCGACGAGCGGATCCGGCCCCCGACGACCTTGAGCGCGCTCGCCGAGCTCACCGAGGGCGGCTACGTGGGACGCGAGGACGGCGACGCGCTGCACGAGGCATACGCCTTCCTGCGCACCCTGGAGCACCGGATCCAGCTCCACCAGCTCCGTCGCACCCACGTCGTGCCCGACGACGAGCTGTCGCTGCGCCGCCTCGGCCGCGGGCTGGGCTTCGTCAAGGATCCGGTCGGCACCCTCGACAAGACCTGGCAGCACCATCGCCGGGAGGTGCGCCGCCTGCACGAGAAGCTCTTCTACCGTCCGCTCCTCACCGCGGTCGCCAAGCTCCCGGGCCGGGCGGCCCGGCTCTCGCCGGCCGCCGCGGAGAAGCGTCTGGCCGCCCTCGGCTTCCTCGATCCGCAGGGGGCGCTGCGGCACCTGGAGGCCCTCACCACCGGCGTCAGCAGGACCTCGCAGATCCAGCGGACCCTGCTGCCGGTGCTGCTCTCCTGGTTCGCGGAGTCGCCCGACCCCGACGCCGGGCTGTGGGGCTTCCGCCGGATCAGCGAGTCGCTCGGAGCGACCCCCTGGTATCTCTCCACCCTGCGCGACGAGGGAGCGGTGGCCGAGCGCCTGGCCCGGATCCTCGCGACGTCGCGCTACGCCACCGACCTGCTCGAGCGCGAGCCGCAGGGCGTGCGGATGCTCGGGGGAGACCTGAGGCCGCTCTCGGCCGAGACGCTCACCGAGGAGATGCTCTCCTCGTCCGGACGCCAGGAGCAGCCCGAGGCGGCGGCCCTCGCCATCCGGGGCGTACGTCGGCGCGAGCTGCTCCGGATCGCCGCGGGGGACCTGCTGGGGGAGATCGACGTCGCCGACGTCGGTGCCGGCCTCTCTCGGCTCACCGACGCCACCTTGGAGGCGACCCTGGCGGTGGCCGGCCGCACGGTGCGCAACCAGCGCAAGCTCGACACGGCGCCGAGCCGGATGGCGATCGTCGCGATGGGCCGCTACGGCGGGTTCGAGCTGTCCTACGGCAGCGACGCCGACGTGATGTTCGTCCACGACCCGACGCCGGGTGCTGAGGCCCAGTCGGCCGCGTCGTACGCCCAGGCCGTCGCCAACGAGCTGCGTCGGTTGCTGGCACTGCCGGGCTCCGACCCGGCCCTCGAGGTCGATGCCGGTCTGCGCCCGGAGGGCAAGCAGGGACCGATGGTGCGCACGATCGACTCCTATGCGGCCTACTACGCGAAGTGGTCGAAGGTGTGGGAGGCCCAGGCGCTGCTGCGGGCCGACGCGGTCGTGGGCGATGCGGAGATCCGGCGCCGGTTCACCGAGCTGGTCGACCCGCTGCGCTACCCGCCGGAGGGGATCTCGACCGACGACGTGTTCGAGGTGCGCCGGATCAAGGCACGCGTCGAC
>JBAWHI010000416.1:0-1825 GCA_049593675.1 Nocardioides sp. | reverse complement strand
TCGCCGAGCGGTCCGGCAGCAGCAGCCCCTGGGTGAGCTCGACGAGCCCGGCGCCGACGAACGCGTAGGCCGTCCACTCCTGCCAGGTGAGGCGGGACCAGATCAGGGACCCCAGCGCGGCGACCGGTACCACGATGAGCACGTTGCAGATGAACTCGGCGCGCCCCGCCGACACCCACGCGTCCGGGACGCCCAGGGACATCGCGACGTCGGCGAAGCTCCCCACCGCGCTCGACTGGGCGCCCGAACTGGGGCTCAGCAGCACGACGGCGAGGAAGGCGCAGTACGCCGCCAGCAGGATCCGCGTCCAGCGGTGCGCGCTCGCATTCACGCGGTCACGGTGCCAGACCCTCGGCGGAATGCACGCGGCGGTCCGGTCGTTGGGCCCGGTATGAGCGCTGGAGCCTGGGTCGTCGTCGCTGCCGTCGTGGCCGCGCTCGCCTTCGGCACCTACCGCCTGCTCACCGACGGTCGCTTCCGCGGCAAGTCGGTGGTCGAGCCTGGTTCTCCGGTGGTCGAGCCTGTCCCTCCGGTGGTCGAGCCTGTCGAGACCCCCTCAGCGGGCTCCCCGGTGGTCGAGCCCGTCCCTCCGGTGGTCGAGCTTGTCGAGACCCCCTGGGCCCACGTGAGCGCCGCAGTCCCGGACGCCGAGCCCGGCGAACGAGCCACGCTGCTGCAGTTCTCCTCGGCGTTCTGCGCGCCGTGCCGGGCCACCCGCCGCACCCTCGCCGACGTCGCCGACCTGGTCCCCGGGGTCACGCACGTCGAGGTCGACGCGGAGCACCACCTCGAGCTGGTCCGCACCCTCGGCATCATGCGGACCCCGACCACGCTGGTGCTCGACGGCCTCGGTCGCGAGGTCACCCGAGCGACCGGTGCGCCGCGCCGCGAGCAGGTCCTCAACGCCCTCGGATGGGCCTGATGTCCACATATTGGAATGCCGTCTCGCAGAACGAGACGCCGGTTGTGGGTCGCGAGGCCTCCTTCCCTACTGTGGTCGGCATGTCCTCGACCATGCTCACCAAGCGCCGCGCAGTGGACCACTGCCGCGTGCGCTCGGCGCTCTGTCGAATGCGCTGATCACGCCACGCCCTCAGCCTCTTCGCTGACCAGCGTGGCCCTGGCCACGCAACCTTCAGCAGGAGAGACATGTCCACGATCAGCCCCGCCGCGCCGCGCACGTCGGTCGGCATCGACCCCCGCGGCCCGCAGTTCGCCGCCGCCTTGACCTCCGTCGTCCTCGTCGCGGTGCTGCTCCTTGCACCGGGCCCGGCGGCCACCGTCCTGCTCGCCGCCCAGGCCGCGCTCTTCGCGGTCGGCGCCACTCGCGGCGTGCAGCACACGCCGTACTCGTGGCTCTTCCGCAGCCTGGTCCGTCCGCGCCTCGCGGCACCGACCGACCTCGAGCACCCGGCTCCGCCGCGCTTCGCCCAGAGCGTGGGCCTCGGCTTCGCCGTGGTCGGTCTGGCCGGCTTCCTGCTCGGTGCGGACGCCGTCGGTCTGGTGGCCACCGGCTTCGCCCTCGTTGCCGCCCTGCTCAACGCGGTCTTCCGCTTCTGCCTCGGCTGCGAGCTCTACCTCCTCCTCAAGCGCGCCACCGCACCGTCCGGTGGTCGAGCAGCCGCCGTTGGTCGAGCAGTGAAGGTGCCCACCGGTGGTCGAGCAGTGAAGGCGCCCACCGGTGGTCGAGCAGTGAAGGCGCCCACCGGTGGTCGAGCAGTGAAGGCGCGCTAGCGCCTGAGCGCCCGTCGAGACCCCGTAATCCGTGGTGGTCGAGCCCGTCGAGACCCCCGCAACCACCGGTGGTCGAGCCCGTCGAGACCCC
>JBAWHI010000415.1:0-1819 GCA_049593675.1 Nocardioides sp. | reverse complement strand
GCCGGGACCGTGATCACCGCGTCGGTGACGGTCTCGCCGAGGTAGGCCTCCGCGTCGCGCTTGAGCTTCTGCAGGACGAACGCGCTGATCTGCTGCGGCGTGAAGTCCTTGTCGTCGATCTTCTGGTTCCAGTCGGTGCCCATGTGCCGCTTGACCGAGCGGATGGTCCGGTCGACGTTGGTCACGGCCTGGCGCTTGGCGACCTCGCCGACCAGCACCTCGCCGGACTTGGCGAAGGCCACCACCGACGGGGTGGTGCGGGCCCCTTCTGCGTTCGCGATGACGGTGGGTTCGCCACCCTCGAGGACGGCGACGACGCTGTTCGTCGTGCCAAGGTCGATGCCGACCGCTCGTGCCATGTCTGTGATACCTCCGGGTCTCGGGTGCTGCGTCGCGGCCCATCGTGCGCCGCCGGCGCCAGTCTTCCAAATTAGTTGAGTCCGTTCAACTCAACTTTGCTCACTACCCTCAACGCACTTCGGACGACGGATGTTCCCGGATCGAGCAAGCGGCCCACGTCGACGCCATCGTGTGGGACCAGCTCGAGCGGGTCAGCTCGCGAGGAGCAGGACCGACGCCGTGACGCCCGCGACGACCACGAGCGCCCGTAGCAGCGTGGCCGGAAGGCGGCGGGCGAGCCGCGCTCCGACATATCCCCCGAGGATCGAGCTGACCGAGAGCAGGCCGACAGCCATCCAGTCCACCTCTGCGACCACGACGAAGACCACCGCCGCGACCAGGTTGGCCGCCAGCAGACCCGCGGTCCGGATGCCTGCGATGACCCGGAAGTCGATGTCCAAGGACAGCGCAAGGGTCGCGATCATCATCACGCCGGCGCCGGCGCCGAAGTAGCCGCCATAGATCCCCGTGAGCAGGACGAAGCCCATGGCGAGGGGCGAGAGCCGCATGCGCGGATGCACCTCGAGCCCGCCGCGGGCCCGCCACCCGGAGAGCCAGGACGAGAGGCGTGGCTGGATGCCCACGAGCAAGCAGGTGAACAGGATCAGCCAGGGGACGACCGCCTCGAAGACCCCGGGCGGCAGCGCGAGCAGCAGCACCGCACCGCCTGCCCCGGCAACGCCGGTGAGGACCATCACCACCGCAGTGACGCGCGGATGGACCCGCAGCTCGTCCCGGTAGCCGACGCCGCCCCCGACCCCCGAGGGCACCAGGCCGATCGTGTTGCTGACGTTGGCGACGACGGGGGGCAGCCCCACCGCCAGCAACACCGGGAAGCTGAGCAGCGAGGCGACGCCGACGGTCGTGCTGAGCACTCCGGCGCCGAAGCCGGCCAGCAGGACGGCGAGCTGCTCGAGCCCGCTCACCGCAGGCTCCCGTGGACGGGTGGGGGCACGGCTGTCATGGTGACAGCCTGCCAGTGGCTAGGCCACTGCACCATCGCACCCCGCCCGTCCGAGCCCAGGCCGGCACCGCGTCGGGGTCCCGACCGCGGGACTTGCTCAGCGGGAGGTACGGCGCCGCGGCCGGAGCGCTTCGCCGTTATTCGCCGAGGAGCCCGAGGCAGGCCGTCGCGGCCGCCGCCGCGTCACCGCGGATGATCGCCTCTGCGAGCACATCCAGGCGCACCTGTACCCGCTCGGACGGCGTCGGGTCGGGGGCGTGCGCTGCCAGGGAGTCGTCGAGGTCGGCCAGCAGCGGGGACTCGGCGAGCCTGCGGATGCACCGCCAGGTGTGCTCGAAGCTGCGCGGGCGCCCGTCGTCGGCGAGCATCGCCAGCCGCAGCGAGCTCTGTGGGTTCGCCGCCGCCGCGCGGGCGATGCCGGCGAGCATCGCCTCACGGGCGGCCGCCACCTCGGCC
>JBAWHI010000414.1:0-6858 GCA_049593675.1 Nocardioides sp. | reverse complement strand
ACGATGTCGTCGACCTGGGCGTGCATCTTGTCCCAGTCCTCGACGGACTCGCGCACGTCGCGCAGGACCCGCTGGATGGCGTCCTCCATCTCCGCGATGTCCTCGCCCTCGGCGAGCCGGTCGATCTCGACGTGCATCCAGGACTCGCGGACCACGCCGCCGGCCACCTCCCCGTCGACACCGTCCGCGACCGGACGGGCCTCCTGCAGGGCTCCGGTGATGTCCCGGGTGACGTCGAAGAGCGGGTGCACGACGACGTGGACGTCGTGCAGCAGCCGGGACAGCTCCATGGTGAGGGAGTCGACGAGGAACGGCATGTCGTCCACGACCACCTCGACCACCGAGTGCCCGTCCGCCGACCAGCCGTGCTCGGCCGTGGTCGGCGTGAGGACCCGGACCCGGGCCGTGCCCTGGGGTCGGGAGTCGGCCGTCTTGTAGTGCGAGGCGAAGGCGCCGTACAGGTCCTCCGCGGTGCGCTCGGAGATGTCCTCGGCGGCGACGTGGCGGTAGTACGCCGTGATCAGCCGGTCGACCGCATCGTGCGGCGGCCCGCCCGTGCCCTTCCCGCTCCGAGCGAGCTCGATGGCCCCGGAGAGAAGTGCGGACAGGTCCTGCTCACGCGTCGACGTTGACACGCTCCGACCCTAGGCCGCCAGGTCGGTTACTCACCAGTCGCCCTCCGGGTGAATCAGTCAGAGCTCGCTGCGCAGGTCCCACAGGAGGGGGTAGTAGCGCACCGGGAGCCGCGAGCGGAGGTACGTCGAGCCGCTCGAGCCGCCGGTCCCGGACTTGCTGCCGATCATCCGCTCCACCATCACCACGTGGCGCGCGCGCCAGCTCGCCGCCAGCTCGTCGTGCTGCAGCAGCGCCTCGGCGAGGGCCCAGGCCACGGCGTACTGGCCCCGGTCGTGGGCGACGGTGCGCATCGACGCCGAGATCTCGGCGTCGCTGTCCGCGGGCAGACCGACGGAGCGGAGCACGGCGAGGAACGCGTCCCAGAGGGTCGGCTCGGCCAGCCGCGAGTCGAGATGGTCCTGCTCGGCACGGGTGATCCCCTTGAAGCGGCTCAGGTAGGACGCGTCCTTGGCGCCGGAGACGAACTCGAGCTCCCGGAACTGCACGGACTGGAAGCCACTGGCCGGGGCCAACCGCTGCCGGAACTCCAGGAAGTCCTGGGGAGTCATCGTCTCGAGCACGTCTACCTGCTGGACGAGCACCCGCTCGATCACGTGCACGCGGGCGAGCAGGTGCTGCGCCCACCACAGCCGTCCGCCCGCCGCGCCGGCGAGCATCGCGTCCCGAGCCGCGGAGACCTCGTGCAGCAGCTGCTTGAACCAGAGCTCGTAGACCTGGTGGATCGTGATGAACAGCAGCTCGTCGTGGGCGGGCGGGTCCGACTCCAGGTGCTGGGAGTCCAGGAGCTGCGGCAGCCGGAGGTAGGAGCCGTAGGTGAGCTGCGCGCCCTGCTCACCGAAGGAGACGAAGTTCTCAGCGGGGTTCTGATCACTCATGGCCTGAGACTATGGCCGCATGAAGTTCCGACACGAGCTGACCTACGACGCGTCCCCCAGCGACGTCTTCGAGATGCTGGCCGATCCCGCCTTCCGGGAGGCCGCGTGCACCGCCCAGGACGTGATCTCCGCCGAGGTCCACGTCGAGCGCGACGGCAACGGCTTCTCGCTCACCATCGACCAGGAGCAGAGGACCGACGACCTGCCGGGCTTCGCGCGGCCGTTCACGGGCGACTCCACGCGGGCGATCCTGCGCGAGGAGTGGGAGGACACCACCGGCGGCACCCTGCGCATCGACGCGCCGGGCAAGCCGTCCGAGGTGAAGGGGACCGTCACCCTGCGACCCGAGGGCTCGGGCACCCGCGAGATCGTCGAGCTCGACCTGAGGATCAAGGTCCCGCTCGTCGGGGGCAAGCTGGAGAAGCTGCTCGCCGAGAAGATCGCCGGCGGACTCGAGGCCGAGCACAGCGTCGGCACCGCCTGGCTGGCCGGCGCCTCCTGATGGCGACCACGATGCGACACGAGCTCACGTACGACGCGGCGTTGGTCGACGTCGCCGCGATGCTGGCCGACCCGTCATTTCGCGAGGAGGTCGGGGCCTACCAGCGGGTGATCAGCACGGACGTCTCGATCGAGACCGACGCAGACACCAAGGTGGTCGTGGTCGACCAGGTCCAGCCGGCCACCGGGGTCCCGGGCTTCGCGAGGAAGTTCGTGGGCGACACCATCAACATCGTCCAGCGCGAGGACTGGTCCTCGCTCGACGCGGCCGACCTGCACGTCACGATCCCCGGCAAGCCGGGCGAGATGACCGGCACCATCGCGCTGGTCGAGTCCGGCGCCCAGACCACCGAGACCGTCGACGTACGGATCACGGTGAACCTGCCCCTGGTCGGCGCCAAGATCGAGTCCTTGATCGCCGACCTGCTCCACCACGCGCTCGAGGCCGAGACGACCGTCGGCCGCGACTACCTGTCGCGCTGACCCTCGCCCGCGACCGACCGGACCGGCTCGTCGGGCCCGTCCTGCTGGTCCGCAGCCGTCCGCTCGTGACGTCGGCGGACCAGCACGACCGCGGCCAGGATCAGGAACGGCCCGAAGGCCAGCAGCAGGGTGAGGCCCTTCTCGTAGGGGTGCATCGCCCCCATGTGGAGCAGGATCATCGACTGCTCATCGGCCGAGGTACGGGTACCGGTAGTCGGTCGGCGGGACGAAGGTCTCCTTGATCGACCGGGGCGAAGTCCAGCGCAGGAGGTTGACTGCGGCGCCGGCCTTGTCGTTGGTGCCCGAGGCCCGGCCACCGCCGAAGGGCTGCTGTCCGACGACCGCGCCGGTGGGCTTGTCGTTGATGTAGAAGTTGCCGGCCGCGAAGCGCAGCTCGGCCTGCGCCCACGCGATCGCGCGGCGGTCCTGGGCGATGATCGAGCCGGTCAGGGCGTACGGCGCGATCGACTCCATCCCCCGCACGACCTTCTCGAAGTCGGCGTCCTCGTAGACGTGGACGGCGAGGATCGGGCCGAAGTACTCGGTGGTGAACATCGCGTCGGTGGGGTCGGTGGACTCCACGACCGTGGGGTGCACGAAGTAGCCCACCGAGTCGTCGGTCCTGCCGCCGGCGATCACCTCGAGCTTCTTCTGCCGCTTGGCCCGGGCGATGGCCGCCTTGTGCTTGGCGAAGGCGCGGTCGTCGATGACGGCGCCCATGAAGTTCGAGAAGTCGGTCGGGTCGCCGATCGTGATCGTCTCGATCTCGGCGAGGAAGGAGTCCTTCATCTTCTTCCAGACCGAGCGTGCGACATAGGCCCGCGACGCGGCCGAGCACTTCTGGCCCTGGAACTCGAACGCCCCACGGATCATGGCGGTGCGGACCACACCCGGGTCGGCCGACGGGTGCGCGACGATGAAGTCCTTGCCCCCGGTCTCCCCGACGATGCGCGGGTAGGCCCGGTAGTTCTCGATGTTGTTGCCGACCTCGCGCCACAGGTGCTGGAAGGTCGGGGTCGAGCCGGTGAAGTGGATGCCGGCCAGGTCGGGGTGGGTGAGCGCGACCTGCGAGACCTCCAAGCCGTCCCCCGGGAGCATGTTGATCACACCCGGCGGCATCCCGGCCTCCTCGAGCAGCTCCATCGTCAGCGACGCGGCCAGCTGCTGGGTCGGCGAGGGCTTCCAGATGACGGTGTTGCCCATCAGCGCCGGCGCGGTCGGCAGGTTGCCGGCGATCGCGGTGAAGTTGAAGGGCGTGATCGCGTAGACGAAGCCCTCCAGCGGGCGGTGGTCGGTGCGGTTCCAGATACCGGGGCTGTTCGCGATCGGCTGGTCCTCGAGGATGCCGCGCGCGTAGTGGACGTTGTAGCGCCAGAAGTCGATCAGCTCGCAGGCCGCATCGATCTCGGCCTGGAAGGCCGTCTTCGACTGCCCCAGCACCGTGGCGGCGTTGATCCGCTGACGCCAGGGACCAGCGAGCAGGTCGGCCGCCTTGAGCAGGATCGCCGCCCGGTCGTCGAAGGACAGCGCACGCCACTCGGGCGCCGCGTCACCGGCGGCCTTGACCGCGGCGCGGGCGTCGGCCTGGGTGGAGTTCTTCAGCGTGCCCAGCACGTGCTGGTGGTCGTGGGGCTGGACGACCTTGATCTCGGCGCCACCGCCCCACTTGCGGCGTCCACCGATGTGCGCCTTCAGGTCTCGCTGCTTCTTCTCCAGCAGCGCGATCTCCGCCTGGAGGGCTTCCCGCTCGGGGGTGCCCGGCGCGTACGTCAGGTTCGGCTCGTTGACCGGAGCCGGAGGCGTGGTGACAGCGTCCATGCTGTCGAGGGTAGCCCTCAGACGAGGTCTGGGATCTCCTGGGTGGCGAACCAGCCGAGGTCCTCGTCGGGGTCGGCGTCGACCGGCCGGTCGTGGGTGTCGACGTGCACCGCCGCGACCCGTTTGAACGGGATCGTCCACCCCGGCTCGGGCACCTTGTCCAGCTCGACGACGACCACGACCCGGCGCCCGGGGCCGGCGAGCAGGCTGGTGGACGCGTCCGCAGCGGTCATCAGCGCGGCGTACTCCGCGTCCTCGGTCTCGTCCTCCGCGACCACGACGACCTCCGGCACCAGCACCGCCCCGTCGGCGTGCTGCTCCGCCAGCAGAGCCAGCGTCGACGGCACGTAGACCCTCACGAGCCTGGCTCCTGCCGAGACGCCTGCTTGCGCTTGCGCCGACCGCGCGGAGCACGGGTCCGGCCCCCGGCGGCCGAGTCGAGCAGCTCGTCGAGCGCCTCCTGGATGCACACCCCGAGCAGGTCGGCGTCGGGCAGGATGTCGCGGTCCGCGGTGATGCCGAAGTAGACGTGCCCGTCGTAGGACGTCACGCCGATGGCGAGCGGATGGCCGTCGAGCAGCGGCAGGACCGGATAGGTCTCCACCATCCGGGCGCCGGCCGCGTAGAGCGGCGCCTGGGGTCCGGGCACATTGGTGACGTTGAGCTGGTAGCTGCGCCGCTCGGCGGCGGCGAGACGGGAGCCGATCGCGTGGAAGGACGCCGGCGCGAAGCCCGAGATGCTGGTGAGACGGCTCGCGGCGACGGCCCGGCCGGTGTCCTCGTGGGTCTGGAACGAGTACGACACCTGGTGCAGCCGGACCGCGGGGCTGGCCTCCCCCACCGGCAGGTCCACGAAGTGCGGCGCGATCTGGCTGCCGAGCGAGGTGGCCTCGAGCTCGTCGTCGATCACCGAGACCGGCACCACCGCGCGGATCTGTCGGATGCCGCGCATCGACTCGCCCCGCGTCATCAGCCACGAGCGCAGTCCGCCGGTGACGGTCGCGAGGATCACGTCGTTCACGGTGCCGCCGTGCGCCTCGCGGACCTTGCGGTAGTCCGCGAGCGCGGTCCGGACGGCCACCACTCGGCGCTGCTGGGAGAGCTGCCCGCTGATCGGAGACTCGGGTGTCACGGTCCGGTTGGCGAGGGCGTCGACGACTCGGCCGGCCGAGCGCGCCGCGCCGCCGGCGCTCCGGAGCACCGCGCCACTGGCGCTGCGGGTCGTGTCCACGATGGTGCTGCGGTCGAGGATCGAGTCGCGGACCGCACCGGCCATCAGCGTGAACGGCGACGGCCGACCGTGCGGTCGCCACCCGTCGGCGCCCAGCACCTTGGGGTCGGGGCTGGTGTCGAGGAGGACCTGGCTCAGGTCGACGGTGTGGATCCCGTCGACGAGGACCTGGTGGGACTTGGAGAGCAGCGCCACCCGGCCGCCGTCGAGCCCCTCGACGAAGTAGATCTCCCAGAGCGGACGGCTGCGGTCGAGCGGGCGCGAGACGATGCGGGCGACCAGCTCGCGCAGCTGATCCAGGCTGCCGGGACGAGGCAGGGCCGAGCGCCGGACGTGGTAGCCGACATCGAAGTTGTCGTCGTCGACCCAGACCGGGTTGGCGATCCGCCCGGGCACGGTCTGGATCCGCTGCCGGTAGCGCGGCACGAACGAGATCCGCTCCTGGACGAGCCGACCGAGCTCGGCGTAGTCGAAACCGGACTCACCCGGCTCGAAGATCTCGACCGTCGCGTTGTGCATGGGCGTCGAGGCGGACTCCTCAGCCAACAGAGCCACGTCTCGCGGCCGAAGCCGCTCACTCATGGTGCCGCCTCTCCTCGATCCGGACCCGGGGGTCACCCGCAACGCCGGTTGTACACCATGGGATTCTGGCAGACGTCACGGACCGACATCGCACACCTCACGAACCACGACCAGCACCGAGCCGAAGGAATCCGACGATGCGTCGAGCACTGGCCACCCTGACCGTCCTCCTGTGCGCGCTGCCGATCGCGGCATGCGGAGACGAGGAGACCCCCGCCGACGACGGCGGTGCGCCGGCCGTGGTGGAGGTCACCTTCGAGGGCGACTCCGTCACCCCGAACGGCGAGCGGGTCGACGTCGCGACCGGTCAAGACGTCGAGCTGCAGATCACGGCCGACGAGGCCGGTGAGATCCACGTGCACTCCGACCCGGAGCAGGAGTTCGCCTACGAGTCCGGCGAGTCGACCGTGACCATCGTGGGCATCGACACGCCGAGCACCGTCGACGTCGAGTCCCACAGTCTCGACAAGGTCATCGTCCAGCTCGAAGTCCGCTGAGGGTCCGCCGAGGTGACCGGTGACGACCTGACTCTCGCGCACGGGATCGGCGGGGCCAAGGACCTGCCGATCCCGACCGAGCTCACCATCGCGGGCGCGACGGCGGCGCTGGTCATCTCCTTCACCGTCCTCGCCGTCGCGTGGCGCGATCCCCGCTTCGACGCCGCGACCAGCGGACGACCCGCTCCGGGCTGGCTCGCCCGACTCGTCGACTCCTCAGGCTGGCGGATCGGGC
>JBAWHI010000413.1:0-1724 GCA_049593675.1 Nocardioides sp. | reverse complement strand
CGGCGTCTTCGCCGCCCTGGCCTGCTTCGCGGCCGGCGTCGTCGCGGACGCATCCGACCTGGGCTTCGACGCCTTCTTGGTCGCGGACGCAGCCGTCGTCTTCTTCGACCGGGTGGCCTTCTTCCCGGTCCGCGCGGCGACGGCCGGCGCGGCAGCGCCGGACCACTGCTCGATCCACTCGTCGAGCACCCGCCAGGTCGAGCCCCGGGCCGCCCGGCCGGTCAGCATGCCGAGGTGGCCGCCGGGGACGATCTCGAACCGTACGTCGGGGGAGCCGGCCAGGAGCGGGACCACGGCCTTGACCGCGGGGACCGGGGCGATGCCGTCGGTGGCGCCGGCGAAGACCAGCACCGGCGCGGTCACGTCGGCGAGGGACACCGGCGCGTCGCCGATCCGGACGGTCCCCGTGGCGAGCGCGTTGCCCTTGGCGAAGCGGTGGTAGAGCTGGCCGAAGCTCCGCCCGGGGTAGGCGGTCATCTTCGAGGTGAACCGGTCGACGGCCTCGATCTGGGCCAGGAAGTCGGTGTCGTCGAGGTGGGTCGCGATCGCGATCGGCTTGGTGACCAGCTTCTGGAACGACGACAGCTGGAAGGCCCAGCGCACGAGCGGCGTCGGCGCGCCGCCGGCGACACGGTAGGCCCGGGTGACCAGGCCGTGTCCGCGGGTCACGTCCAGCAGCGGCCGCAGCGGGGCCACCAGCGGGACCAGGCTGGCGTCCACCGGCGACCCGACCACCGACAGCGACGCGATCGGCAGGTCGGTGGCGTGGGCGGCGGCGAGCATCGCGAAGATGCCGCCGAGGCTCCAGCCGACGACGTGCACCGGTCGTCCACCGGCATGCCGGGACACCTCGCGCACCGCGGTCGGCACGACCTCCTCGACCCAGTGCTCGAGCCCGAGGTCGCGGTCGCGGAAGGCGACGTTGCCGTACTCCACCAGGTAGGTCGGCCGGCCGCCCTCGACGAGATGCTGGGTCAGCGAGCAGCCCCGGCGCAGGTCGTAGCACAGCGACGGCGCCGCGAGCGGGGTCACGAGGAGCACCGGATCGCCCTCCGACCGGACGTTCACCGCCGGTCGGTAGTGGTAGACCGCGCGCAGCTCGCCCTCGTCGATCAGCGTGCGCGGCATCGGCCGCAGATCGGCGACGCCGCCGTACATCAGCGCGTGCGCGACGTTGCCCGCGGCGCTGACCAGCTGGGCGGGCTTCGGCACCAGGTCCATGTCGCGAGACTACGGGCTGGGACGGCCGGGCAGCAGCCCGCGATCCGGCCCGCGACCGCTACGAGCGCTTCGCAGGCCGCAGGGACTTGCTGTGCGAGGGGCGTACGTCGGACAGCGCGTCGAGGAAGCTGCGCGCCCAGGCGGACACGTCGTGGCGGGTGACGGTCCTGCGCATCGCGCGCATCCGTCTCGTCAGGTCGCGTCCCTCGGCCCGGTAGGCGTCGAGCAGCGCGGCCTTCATGCCGTTGATGTCGTAGGGGTTGATCAGCCAGGCCTGGCGCAGCTCCTCGGCGGCACCGGCGAACTCCGAGAGCACCAGTGCGCCGTCGTCGTCGTATCGGCAGGCGACGTACTCCTTGGCCACCAGGTTCATCCCGTCGCGCAACGGCGTGACGACCATGATGTCTGCGGCACGGAAGAGCGCCGCCATCTCCTCGCGGGGGTATGACGAGTGCAGGTAGTGGATCGCGGGCTGCCCGATCCGGCCCAGGTCGCCGTTGATC
>JBAWHI010000412.1:0-6909 GCA_049593675.1 Nocardioides sp. | reverse complement strand
CCGCGAAAGGTGGCATCGAGGACTTCCTGCAGCCCGTAGGCCTCCTGGCCGGTGAACTCGTCCGGCAGCGCCATCGTGTAGTGGATCAGGCCGTCGACGATCGGCAGCCGCAGCTCCGCGATCCGGGCGGCGAGCGCCTCGGCGTCGGGGTGGACCCGGTCGCCGCTCCGGGGCACCTGCGTGAGCACCAGGATCACCGGCAGACCGAGGTCGTGCAGCGCGCGGATGAAGTCGGCCTCGGTGGTCTCGAAGCGGCGGTCGCCGGCGCGTACGCAGTACCACGCCACGTGCAACTGCTCGGCCAGCGGGCGTCGGCGCATCGCCCCCAGGTAGTCGCGCAGCTCGGCGATCAGCGCGGCGTTGTCGCGCCCCACCTCGAGCCCGCGGGTGTCGAGGACACCGAGGGTGCCCGACTGGTGCAGGTACAGGTGCTCGTTGCGCGTCACCGGCTCCCCGATGCCGGTCTGGGCGATCTCGGACCCGAAGATCGCGTTCACCAGGGTGCTCTTGCCGACTCCGGTCTTGCCGAAGATCGCCAGGTTGAAGCGGCCGATCTCGTCGGCCTTGTCCCGCCAGGCCTTCGTGAAGGCCTTGCCGAACCAGTCATCAGCGGGAGTCGCCATGGGCCAAGCGTCTCAGAATGACCCAGGGCCGGCTCGCGCGACAGTCCGCCGGGCCCGAACTGCTCCGTCGACCACCCGCTCAGCCGCCGGCGCCCCCGGCGGTCTCGCCGTCGCTCGACTCGTCTCCGGGGCCGGGCCGACGATGGGCAGCGACCCACTCCTCGGCGGACGCGAGCGCCGCCCGGGTCGAGGCGGTCATGACGTCGGTGCTGCCCAGGATATCGCCGATCGCCTGGTCTGCGCCGGTGGCGCGCAGCTGCTCGATGACGCGTTCGGAGGCGCCGCTGACGATCACGATGCTGTCGCGGTCGCCGAGCTGCTGTGCGTAACGGGTGAGGACCTTGATGAAGGTGCTGCCGAGGTTCTCCTTGCCGCGCAGCGTGATGACGACGGCGCTCCCGCGCGTCGCGGCGGTCACCTCGGGCAGCTCCTTCTCGAACGCGGCGGCCGCCGCGAAGAAGAGGCTTCCGTACGGCCGGAGGACCAGCACCTCGCCGATCCCGACCTCGGTCGGCGGATCGGTCTCCGACACGGTCCCGTCCGGATGGAAGATCCACTGACGCACATCGACCTGGTTCGACTGGCGGGCGACGTACAAGACGATGGACATGCCGACGCCGACCAGCACGGCGTACTGCAGCGGGATGAGCAGCGTCAGGCCGAAGGTGACCGCCATGACCGAGCGCTGGACGGGTCCCGTGCGCCAGACCATGAGGACCTCGTCGGTCTTGAACGTGCGCACGCCGACGACCACGAGCAGCCCCGCGAGCGCGGGCATCGCGACGTAGCCGACCAGGTCGGAGAGGACCAGGACCGCGACGACCATGGTGACACCGGCGACGAACAGCGCGAGGCGGCTGCGCGCTCCAGATCCGGTCACGATCGAGGTCGCCGACATCGACCCGCCCACCGGCATCCCCTGGAGCAGTCCGGTCCCGAGGTTGGCGATCCCCTGGCCGCGGAAGTCGCCGGAGGGATCGGGGTAGCGACCGTCCGGGTTCGGGACGCTGGAACTGATCGCCGCACCCTGCACGAGGCCGACGAAGGCCAGGGAGACGGCCGGCACGAGCAACGAGGCGACGAGCCCCAGGTCGGGCAGGCCGGGACTGGGCAGCGACCCGGGGACCTCGGTGATGTCGTTGAGCAGCGGGACGTTCGGAGCGACGAGGAACGCCAGCGCTGAGCTCGCGACGATCGCCAGCACCATGCCCATGGCGCCGAGGCGGGTGCGGTCGAGCAGGACGATGAGGACCACCGTGACGGCGCCGATCAGCGCCGCCGGCCACGACCACTCCGGCAGGCTGATCGCGGTGTCGACCGCCTGCTGGACCCGGTTGTCCTCGGCGCTCTGGTATCCCGTGAAGTTGGCCAGCTGGCCGAGGACGATGTTGACGGCGACGGCGTTGATGAACCCGGTCAGGACCGCGTTGGGGACCCAGCGGACGACCCACCCGAGCCGGGCCAGCCCCAGGACGAGCATGACCACGCCGGTCAGCATCGTCAGGGTGAACAAGGCGGTGTCCGCCCTGTCGCCCCCGCCGTGGACCTGGGGCACGTCCGACACCACGACGGCCATGGCACCGGTCGCCTGCACCGCCATGAACGCCGAGCTCGTCGCCGCTGCGCCGAAGAGGGTCCCGAACATGTAGCCGTACAGCCCGTAGACCGGGTTCACCCCGGCCAGCAGTCCGCCGGCCAGCCCGTCGGGGACGCTCTCGACACCGAGCACCACCCCGGCCGGGACGTCCTTCTTCAGGGAGGCACCGGTCGGACGACCCCACCTCCGGGGTCGCGCGCCGCCCTCGTCTTCGTGCACCACGCGGTCAGGCTACGGAACTCGCGTCGTCGGCCGGCGATCAGGCGGTCCGGCGGACTGTGGAGCGTCGTCGAGACACCTGAGAGGGCCCCCAGGATCACGTCCCAGGGGCCCTTTCAGGTGTCTCGACGGTCTCCGCGGCAGCGGAGACCGGTCACGCCCGGCCGGCCCCCGCCCGTGGGCGGCCGTCGGGGTCGAACAGCAGGTCGTAGAGGCGAGGCGCCCACCGGAGCTGGGTGTCGGTGAGCTCCGGCGCGGCCAGCCGGCGGAGCTGGCCCGGCGGGCGACCCACGCCCGACGACACCCGCTTCGAGATCTGCTCTGCCCGGTCCGCCACCCGCCGGCGGCGCTGGGCATGGCCCGGGAGGTGTCGAGACACCGACCGGGGGACGGGTGCGAAGCGGTGCGGCACCCACCCGGACAGCACTCCGCGGATGCCGCTCTGCTCGTCGTGCGCGCCGCCGGCGTACCACTCGTCCAGGGCGTCGGCGCTCGCCACCATCGCGTCGAACAGCTCGTGCGGGTCCTCGGGCACCTCCTCGATGCCGCAGCCCAGGTGCTCGGCGACGAGGGTCCGCAGCAGCATGCGGGGGAAGGAGTCCTCCGGTGCGGGCTGGTCGGAGTCCCCACGCTCGTCGACCACGGCGCAGGCGATCTCGCTGTCGCTGGTCCACGACCGGCGGTTGAAGTTGTCGGATCCGACGCTGGCCCAGCGGTGGTCGATGACGCACGCCTTGGAGTGCACGTAGATCGGCAGCCCGGAGTCGTTGCACAGTCCGAAGACCGCGACCCGGTCGCCGCCCGCCTCGAGGATCGTGCGCATCGCGCGCGACCTCCCGTACAGCTGCGGCACCTCGGCGAGCGCGCCCTCGAGGTCCGGCATCATCGGCAGCACGATCACCAGCCGGAGGTCGGGCTTGTCCCGCAGCGCGGAGGCGAAGTGCTCGCCCACGACGTCGGACCACAGGTACTGGTCCTCGAGATAGACCAGCCGATCGGCCTGGGCGATCGCCTTCGCGTTGCCCAGCATCACCGAGCGCTCGCCCTCGGGGGCGAAGTCGTATCCCTTCGGCGCGATCTCCGGGAAGGTCCGGATGATCTGGACGATCTCGTGCCCATCCGCGCGCGGCGGAGGCGGCGGCTGCCGATCGCCCAGCGGCTCAGGCGAGAGGTCCTCGCTGTTCCCCCAGCTGGAGAGCCGGCGTCCGGGGTTCATGGTGAGTGGGGTGCTGTCCTCCCAGCGCTCGCGGAAGGTCGTCTCCACGTCGTGGACCGCCGGGCCCTGGATCGCCACCTGCACGTCGTGCCACGCCGGGGTCGGTCCGTAGGCCTTGGCGAGCGCGTCCGGCTGACGGTCGCCCCGGTGGGTGTGGTCGTCGCGCCGCCCGTGGCACAGGTCGATGCCGCCGACGTACGCCACGTCGTCGGCCGGGCCCGCGGCGTACCGGATGACCACGAACTTCTGGTGGTGGGAGCCCCGGTTGCGCACGCGCATGTCTCTCAAGCACTGCCCGCCGGCCGCGCCGATCGCCAGGCCGAGGTAGCGGTGTCGGTCCGCGCTGAAGCCGAGACGGTGCCAGTGGGACCGCCAGAGCAGCCCTCGTACGTCGGCACCGCGCTCGACCGCCGCGACCAGGGTGGCCTCGAGCGTCGAGCCGGGGTCGTCGGTCAGCTGCTGGTCCGCATCGCCCTGCCAGTCGGCGAAGTAGAACCGGTCACCGGGGCCGAGGCCGGAGATGCGCTCGTGGAGCTCCGCGAAGTAGGGGCGACCGTGGACGATGGCGCGCACGGAGTTCCCACGGCTCCAGGCGGTGCCGTCCCCGCGGGCCTCGTCGATCCGGGTGTGCGGGTTCTCCCGCTCCGCACTGGTCAGCAACCACGCGCTCACATCCACGAGCCTCATCCTGTCCGCCCCGTCAAGGGCGGTGTCGCGCGGGTCGCTCCGGCAGGTTTTGAGTGCCTGCACCGGTGAAAGGATCCGGTCGTGGACGCCGCGGCCGGATCTCGCTGGCGTCGACTCACGCGAGCGGTCGTCTACGCGGTCGCGGTCGCGGTGCCCCTGGGGATGCTGGCGTTCCTGGTCCGCAACCAGTACGACCCGCTGGTCACCCTCGACCAGCGCATCCTCGTCACCGCCACCGACGTGACCCGAGACCACCCCGGCTTCCAGTCCTTCGTCGAGGCCTGGGAGGTGATCAGCCAACCGTGGGTGATGTATCTCGTCCTGGGACTTCCGGTCAGCCTCTACGTCTGGTTCGGCCGTCAGCAGCGGACGCGGGCGTGGTGGGCGCTGGCGACGATGTCGGTCGGCTGGGCCCTGGCGGCCGTCCTCAAGCTCCTCGTGCGCCGGGCACGCCCGGAGATCGACGACCCGATCGCCCAGCACGTCGGCTACTCCTTCCCGTCGGGCCATGCCACCAACAACGCCATCGTCGTCACCGTGGTGGTGGTGCTGCTCTGGCGATATGTGGGTACTGGCCTGCGGTGGCTGATGATCGGCGTCGGTGCGGCCTGGGTGGTCGTGACGGCCGCCGACCGGATCTTCGCCGGTGCGCACTTCCTCTCCGACGTCACGGCCGGGGTGCTGCTCGGCTGCGGACTGACACTCGCGTCCTACGCGGGCTACCTGGGCTGGCGGCCACCGACGCCCACCGACGGCACTGAGAAAGGCTCGGACTGATGGCACTGCTCACCCGCTGGCAGGACGACACCACCCCGCCCACCGCCCGGGAGGCGGGCCGCGACCTGGCGGTCCGCGCGGTGGCACCCACGGTGCTGTGGTGGATGGTGGTGGTCGGCATCGGGTGGCTGCTCACCGACGGCCCGCTCAAGGAGGCCGGGGCCTCCGAGGGGAGCCTCAACAAGAGCCTCGCATCGTCCCGCACGTCCTTCTGGGACGCGGTCACGCTCGTCTTCTCGTGGGCCGGCGCGACGGCCAGCATCATCGGCCTCTGCCTGGTCGTGGTCGCGGTGGTCTGGTGGCGGACGAGGGAGTGGTGGTTCGCGGTGGTGCCGCTCATCGCGATCAGCCTCCAGGCGATGGTGTTCTTCTTCACGACGCTGCTGATCGACCGCGAGCGTCCTGAGGTGAAGAAGCTCGACGACTCGCCGCCGACCTCCAGCTTCCCGAGCGGGCACACCGGCGCCGCGGCCGGGCTGTACTTCACCCTGGCACTGATGGCACTGCGCATCCCGCACCCGGTGCTGCGCAGGGTCGTCGTCGCCGTCTGCCTGATCATGCCGTTCGGCGTCGCGAGCGCGCGCCTCTACCGAGGGATGCACCACGTCAGCGACGTGCTGATGGCCATCGTCAACGGGCTGGTCGCGGCGCTGCTCGCCTGGTGCTGGCTGCGGCGCAGCGCCGGGGACGATCAGACGCGCGCGTAGCGGGCCCGCGCGAAGGAGTACACGCCGTACGCCGCCAGGCCGAGCGCGATGCCGATCAGGACGACCTCGCCGGCGGGCAGGTCGCGCAGGGCGAGGAGGGCGCCGTCCATGCCGGTCACCTGACCCGCTTGGTGCTGGATGGCGGCCACGATGAACAAGACGCCCACGGCGACCAGAGCGATGCCCTTGCCGATGTAGCCCACCTTGCCGGCGATGACCGCCCATCGGCCCGGGTGCTCCTGCAGGTCCTCGAGGAACTTCTCCTTCCACCCCTTGTAGACGTGGTAGCCCGCAACACCGATGATGCCGACGCCGACGAGGCCGACGAGCACCTGCCCCCCTGGTGCGTCCATCAGGGTGGTCGTGAAGTCCTTGGTCTGCTTGTTGCTCGACGTCCGACCACCCATGGCGAAGGTGAAGGAGGTCCAGGCCAAGGCGGCGTACAGCACGAGCTTGCCACCGGCCTTGGCCTTGTCGAAGGCCTTCTCCCGGGTGACGAGCTCGGTGAGCTGCCAGACGGCGAGCAGCGTGAAACCGATCGCGATGACCCAGAGCAGGACCTGTCCTGCCGGCTCCTTGGCGAGCGTGCCCAACGCCCCCGACTGGCTCGCCTGCTTGTCGTCCCCGCTGCTGCCGAGCGCGATCTGGACGGTCAGGTAGGCGAGCAGCAGGTGTAGGACACCGCTCGCGCCGTACCCGAGCCTCGCCCCCCACTCGACCACCGGATGGTCATTGGTCTTGCCTGCGGCTGACTTCGCCGAGCCGCCGACGTCGTCGGCGCGGTCGCTGATGCTGTTCATGGATGGGCCCTTCCCTCGAGGGCACGTGTACCCAGCCACCGACGCCGCTAAGCGCCCGGGCTGTGCGACAGTACGCACGTGGAGGCGAGGGGTCCGAAGGTCGTCGTCGTCGTCAACCCGACGAAGGTCGAGATCGACGACGTGCGCGAGGTCCTCGAGGCGGCGGCCGCCGCGGCGGGCGTCGCTCCCCCGAAGCTGGTCGAGACGACCGAGGACGATCCCGGCTTCGGCCAGCCCCGCACGGCCGTGCGCGACGGCGCCGGCCTCGTGTGCGCCCTCGGGG
>JBAWHI010000411.1:0-2236 GCA_049593675.1 Nocardioides sp. | reverse complement strand
CGCGCAAGAACGAGAACGGGACCTTCCAGAAGTTCCAGGAGCGCACCGGGATCACCGTCGACTACACCGACGACGTCAACGACAACTCCGAGTTCTACGCCAAGGTGCGCAACCAGCTCGGCACCTGTGCACCCATCGACCGCGACATGATGATGCTCACGGACTGGATGGCGGCACGGATGATCGGCCTGGGCTGGATCCAGCCCATCGACAAGGCCAAGGTGCCCAACCTGCACGCCAACCTCATCGAGCCTCTGCGCGGCAAGCAGTGGGACGACGACCTCACCTACCACGCCCCCTGGCAGAGCGGCCTGACGGGCATCGCCTACAACTCCGCCAAGACGGGTGAGATCAAGAGCTTCGAGGAGCTGATCAGCCGCTCCGACCTGAAGGGCCGCATCACGCTGCTCTCGGAGATGCGCGACACGATGGCCTTCATGCTCAAGATGACCGGCGCCGACCCGGACCAGTTCACCGATCCCGAGTGGGAGGTCGCGATCGACCGGCTCCAGCAGGCGGTCGACGACGGTCACGTCCGGGCGTTCACCGGCAACGAGTACATCCAGGACCTCGCGGCCGGCAACATCGTCGCCTGCGAGGCCTGGTCCGGCGACGTCATCCAGGCGCAGTTCGACAACCCCGACATCAAGTTCGTCGCGCCGGAGGAGGGGTTGTCGCTGTGGAGCGACAACATGTTGATCCCCAACCTCGCGACCCACCAGTCGAACGCCGAGAAGTGGATCGACTACTACTACGAGCCGGCCGTGGCGGCCAAGCTCGCCTCCTGGGTCAACTACATCTGCCCGGTCGAGGGTGCCCGCGAGGAGATGGAGAAGATCGACCCGTCGCTGGTGGACAACCAGCTGATCTTCCCCGACAACGACACCCTCGCCGACACGTTCGACTTCATGCCGCTGGACGACCAGCAGCAGGTCAAGTACGAAGGAGACTGGTCCGATGTCACAGGTGGCTGAGACGTCCGGGAGCCCCAGCGGGCCCGAGGGCCGGGCGGACGACGCGACGTACGACGGTCTGCGGCTGCGCAACCTCACCAAGTCCTTCGGCTCCTTCACGGCGGTGAACGACCTGGACCTCGACGTCCCTCGGGGCGAGTTCTTCGCGCTCCTCGGCCCGTCGGGATGCGGCAAGACCACGACCCTGCGGATGGTCGCTGGGCTCGAGACCCCGACCTCCGGGTCGATCACGCTGGCCGGCAACGACATCACCTACGCCAAGCCCTACCGGCGGCCGGTGAACACCGTGTTCCAGAGCTATGCGCTCTTCCCGCACCTCGACATCCACGAGAACGTCGCCTTCGGGCTCAAGCGCCGCAAGTCCAAGGGCGTCGATGCACAGGTCAAGGAGATGCTCGAGCTGGTGGAGCTGGAGCCGCAGGCGCGCAAGCGACCGGCGCAGCTCTCCGGCGGCCAGCAGCAGCGGGTGGCGCTGGCTCGGGCGCTGATCAACAAGCCCGAGGTGCTGCTGCTCGACGAGCCCCTGGGCGCGCTGGACCTGAAGCTGAGGCGCGCGATGCAGATCGAGCTCAAGCGGATCCAGGACGAGGTCGGGCTCACCTTCATCCACGTGACCCACGACCAGGAGGAGGCCATGACGATGGCCGACACGGTCGCGGTCATGAACGCGGGGATCATCGAGCAGATGGGGGCGCCGGCCGACCTGTACGAGAACCCGCAGAGCACGTTCGTCGCCAACTTCCTCGGTCAGTCCAACCTCATCGAGGGCACGATCACCGCACGCGCCGCCGACGTGGTCAGCGTCGACATGCACGGCATCGGCGTCTCGGTCCCGACGTCGCGCACGCACACCGACGGACAGATGGGGTGGATCGGGATCCGGCCCGAGAAGGTCCTGATCGGCGAGCCCGGCGGGACGCTCGACGCCCCCGGCAACACCATCCCCGGCGGCGTGATCAGCGACGTCAGCTTCGTCGGCGTCAGCACCCAGTACCTCGTGCGGATGCCGTGGGGCCAGGAGCTCCAGGTGTTCGCCCAGAACACCGGCCGAAGCCGGCTCTTCCGGCACGGCGAGAGCGTCGAGCTGTCCTGGCGCCCGGAGTACGCCTTCCTCCTCGACCACCGTCAGGACGCGTCGGCCGGAGCGCAGAAGGAAGACGTGTGACCCGCCGCCGCGGGTACGTCGGGTACCTCCTGCTGCTGCCGGCCGCGCTGTGGCTGGGGCTCTTCTTCGTCGTCCCGTTCTACTCGCTGCTCGCGAC
>JBAWHI010000410.1:0-11076 GCA_049593675.1 Nocardioides sp. | reverse complement strand
GCTGATCGCGCTGACGCGCCCGGCACGTCGCGGTCCGCGGATCGGGGCGCGCCGTTTGGCAGCATGGGACCAGTGATGAGGATCCCCGTACGCTCACGCACTGCCGTTGCTCTGCCCGGCCTCGTGGGCACCGCGCGCGTCGACCGTCGCACCCGTGCTCTGCTGCCCCGACTCCGCGCCGGCGACATCGCCGTCCTCGACCAGGTCGACATGGATCGGGCGACCGCTCAGGCCCTGGTCGATGCCGAGGTGGCCGCCGTGGTCAACGCCTCCCCGATGATCTCCGGCCGCTACCCGAACCTCGGACCGCAGCTCCTGGTGGAGGCGGGTGTGGTGGTCGTCGACGGCGTCGGCGCGCCCGCCCTCGGCGCGATCGTCGACGGACGGACCGTGCGCCTCGACGAAGGCGTCGTGTACGCCGGTGACGCGCCGGTCGCCAGCGGGCGCGAGGTCGACGCCGGCACCGTCGCCGTCGAGCTCGATCAGGCGCGCTCCGGTCTCGTCACCCAGCTCGAGACGTTCACCCACAACAGCACGGAGTTCCTGCGGCGCGAGCAGGACCTGCTGCTGCACGGGCGCGGCGTGCCGCGGCTCGAGACGCAGCTCGCGGGCCGACCCGTCGTCGTGGTCGCGTCCGGGCACGAGCACCAGCGTGAGCTGGACCTGATCCGAGCCTTCATCCGCGAGCAGCGACCCGTGCTGGTCGGGGTCGGAGCAGGAGCCGAGGTGCTCCGCTCGGCGGGCTACGCCCCCGACGTCGTGGTCCTGGACGCGGGAGCCGAGGACGCCGAGCTGCCCAGCGCGAAGACCCTGCGCGCAGCCCGCGACGTCGTCATCCGCACCGACCGTGGCTCCGTCCGGTCCGGGCTCGACCAGCTCGAGCGGATCGGTGTGCGACCGAGCCGCTTCGAGTCGGCCGCCACCCCCGAGGACGCGGGGCTGATCCTCGCCGACGCCGCCGATGCGACGGTGATCATCGGGGTCGGCATGCACGCCACGCTCGACGAGCTCCTCGACCGGCAGCGCTCCGGCCTGGCGAGCACCTATCTGACCCGGCTCAAGGTCGGGCCGCGGCTGGTCGACGCCGCCGCCGTACCCCACCTGTACTCCGGCCGCGTGCGGCCGCGCCACCTGCTGGTCGTGCTGCTGGCCGGTCTGGTCGCGCTCGCCGCGGCCATCGGTGTCACCCCGGTCGGCCAGGACTGGTTCGACTCCCTCCTCGTCTCGCTGCAAGGACTGCTCCCGTGATCTCGTTCCGCAACCATGTCGTCTCCCTCGTCGCCGTCTTCCTCGCCCTGGCGGTCGGGGTGGTGCTCGGGGGCGGACCCCTGCAGGAGCTCGGTCGCGACGATCAGCCGGCCGCGGCCCAGACCACGCAGGAGCGCACCGTCGAGCAGACGGCGACCTTCGGCGACGAGTTCGCCACCGCGAGCGCCGCGAGCCTCTATGCCGACGGCCTGCGCCAGCGCAGGGTCGCGGTCGTGGTGCTGCCCGGGGCCGACGCCGCCGTGGTCAGCGCGCTCGGTGCCGAGGTGGAGGCGGCCGGGGGAGCAGTCGCCGGCACCTACGACGTGCAGCCCACGCTGACCGACCCCGCTGAGAAGTCCTTGGTCGACACCTTGGGGAGCCAGCTGATGTCCCAGCTCGGCGAAGGAGCGGTGAGCAAGGACGCCCCGACCTACGAACGGATCGGCCAGCTGGTCGGTCTGGCCATCTCCGGCGACGAGCTGCCGGCAGCAGACGTCGCGGCCGTGCGCCAGAGCCTGTCCGGAGCGGACCTGCTCAGCGCGCCCGAGGACGCGAGCCGGGCGCCCGTGGTGCTCGTGGTGATGGGGGAGAGCACCGACCCGGCGATCCTGTCCGGTGTCGTCGCCGGCCTGGCCGAGCGTGCCACCGGTGCCGTGGTGGCCGGGGACACGGCGTCGGCCACCGGCTCGGGCGGCCTCAGCCAGCTGCGCGCCGACCGTGTCGCCGACCGAGCGGCGACCGTCGACGGCGCGGAGACGTCGCTCGGCCAGGTGACGGCGGTGCTGGCCCTGATCCGTGCGTTCTCGGTGCAAGGCGGCTCCTTCGGTGCGTCGGGATCGGACGGAGCGGTCCCCCTAACGTAGGATGAAGTTCCGTGAGTAACGCGACGCCGACCAAGCACGTATTCGTGACCGGAGGCGTCGCCTCCTCGCTCGGGAAGGGCCTGACGGCGTCCAGCCTCGGCAGCCTCCTGAAGGCGCGTGGTCTCCGCGTCACGATGCAGAAGCTCGACCCCTATCTCAACGTGGATCCCGGGACGATGAACCCGTTCCAGCACGGCGAGGTGTTCGTCACCAACGACGGGGCGGAGACCGACCTCGACATCGGGCACTACGAGCGGTTCCTGGACACCGACCTCGGCCAGATCGCGAACGTCACGACCGGCCAGGTCTACTCGAGCGTGATCGCCAAGGAGCGCCGCGGCGACTACCTCGGCGACACGGTCCAGGTGATCCCGCACATCACCAACGAGATCAAGGATCGGATCCTCGCGATGGGGCGCCCGGTGGACGGCCAGGGCGAGGTCGACGTGGTGATCACCGAGATCGGCGGCACCGTCGGCGACATCGAGTCCCTCCCGTTCCTCGAGGCCGCGCGCCAGACCCGCCACGAGATCGGTCGCGAGAACTGCTTCTTCCTGCACGTGTCGCTGGTGCCCTACATCGGACCGTCGGGGGAGCTCAAGACCAAGCCGACGCAGCACTCGGTCGCCGCGCTGCGCCAGGTCGGCATCCAGCCCGATGCCGTGGTGTGCCGGGCCGACCGGGAGCTGCCCGCATCGATCAAGCGCAAGATCTCACTGATGTGCGACGTCGATCAGGACGCCGTGGTCACGGCTGCCGACGCACCGTCGATCTACGACATCCCCAAGGTGCTGCACCGCGAGGGCCTCGACGCCTATCTGGTCCGTCGCCTCGACCTGCCGTTCCGCGACGTCGACTGGACGATGTGGGACGACCTGCTGCGCCGCGTCCACCACCCGAAGGAGGAGGTCACCGTGGCGCTGGTCGGCAAGTATGTCGACCTGCCCGACGCCTACCTGTCGGTCGCCGAGGCGCTGCGGGCGGGCGGCTTCGCCCACGAGGCGAAGGTCCACCTGCGCTGGGTCGCCTCCGACGAGTGCCAGACCCCCGCCGGCGCGGCCAAGCAGCTCCAGAACGTCGACGCGGTCTGCGTCCCGGGGGGCTTCGGTGTCCGAGGCATCGAGGGCAAGCTCGGCGCGCTGACCTACGCCCGCACGCACCGCATCCCGACGCTCGGCCTGTGCCTGGGCCTGCAGTGCATGGTCATCGAGTACTCCCGCACCATGCTCGGGCTCGAGAAGGCCGGTTCGACGGAGTTCGACCCCGACACCCCCGAGCCGGTCATCGCGACCATGGCCGAGCAGCTGGACTTCGTCGAGGGTGCCGGCGACCTGGGCGGCACGATGCGGCTGGGGCTCTACCCGGCTGCGCTCAAGGAGGGCTCGATCGCCCGCGAGGTGTACGGCGCCGCGCAGATCGACGAACGGCACCGGCACCGCTACGAGGTCAACAACGCCTACCGCGATCAGCTCGAGGCGGCCGGCATCGTCTTCTCCGGGACCTCGCCGGACAACAACCTGGTCGAGTTCGTGGAGCTGCCGCGCGACGTCCATCCCTACTACATCGCGACCCAGGCGCACCCGGAGCTGCGGTCGCGTCCGACCCGTCCGCACCCGCTCTTCGCAGGCCTGGTCGGCGCCGCGATCGAGCGGCAGAAGGAGCTCCGGTTCCCGATCGACGAGAGCGGGCTGCGCCGCGCCGACGAGCTCGACGCGGAGTCGATGGAGGGCTAGCGCCCGCCTCCGACCCTGGTCAGAGGGCCTGGCCGACGTCGCGGATGTTCGATCGGGCCTGCTGCCAGGCCTCGGCGACGTCGCCGGTGAACACCAGCTTGCCGGTGGTGAGCGCGAACCCCTTGACCTCTTCCAGGGTGGTGTGCGGAGGTACGGCGAGGGCGCGCGGGTCGGTCACGAAGTCGATCAGCGCCGGGCCCGGGTGGGCGAAGGCCCGCTCGATCGCCGGCCGGATGTCGGCCGCGTGCTCGACCCGCTCGCCGTGGATCCCGGCTGCGGTCGCCAGCGCTCCGAAGTCCGGGTTCTTCACGTCCGTGCCCCACGGCTGGTAGCCGACGACCATCATCTCGGCCCGGACCATGCCGAGCGTCGAGTTGTTGAAGATCATCAGCTTGACCGGGATGTCGAGGCCGGCGGCGGTGAGCAGCTCGCCCATCAGCATCGAGAACCCCCCGTCGCCGCACAGCGCGACGACCTGACGGTCGGGGGAGCCGACCTTGGCGCCGATCGCCTGCGGCATTGCGTTGGCCATCGAGCCATGGCTGAACGACGCCAGGATCCGACGCCCCGGACGCATCTCCAGGTAGCGGGCGCCCCAGACGTTGCACATGCCGGTGTCGACGGTGAAGACCGCGTCGTCCTCGGCCAGGTCGCTCAGCGCCGTCGCCACCATCTCGGGTCGCAGCCCGTGGCCGCTGCCCTCGTGCTCGACGTAGGTCTGGATCCCCTTGACCATCTTGTGGTGGTCCTTGACCACCTCGTCGAGGAACGAGGTGTCGGTGCGCTGCTCGAGGCGGGGGAGCAGGGCGCGCAGGGTCTCGCCGACGTCGCCCACGAGTCCGAGGTCGACCGCCGCGCGGCGACCGAGGTGCAGCGGCTTGTCATCGACCTGGATGATCGTCTTCCCGTCGGGGAGGAACGCGTGGTACGGGAAGTCGGTGCCGAGCATGACCAGCAGGTCGCACTCGGCGAGCGCCTCGGTCGCGCCGCCCCAGCCCAGGAGTCCGGTCATCCCGACAGCCCCCGGGTTGTCGGCCTCGAGGACGTCCTTGCCGCGGTAGGCGTACGACACCGGCGCGTGCAGTCGCCCGGCCAGCTGCAGGACCTCCTCCCGGGCCTCGCGGGTGCCCTCGCCTCCGTGGATCGCGATCTTCCGGGCCCCGGCGATCAGTGCGGCGGCCCGGTCCAGGGCGTCCTCGGTCGGGCGCATCACCGGTCGGTCGGTCAGGACGGGGTGGCGCAGCATCGGGGTGTCCACGGTCTGGGCCGCGACGTCGCCGGGCAGGATCACCATGCCGACCCCGCGATCCAGGATCGCCGCTTGCAGGGCGAGCTCGGAGATGCGCGGCATCTGACCGGCCGAGGAGATCATCGCGACGTAGTTGGTGCACCCGGAGAAGATCTGCTCGGGGTTGGTCTCCTGGAAGTAGCCACTGCCGATCTCGGTGCTGGGGATGTGCGTGGCGATGGCGAAGACCGGAGCGGCGTTGCGCTGGCAGTCGTAGAGTCCGTTGAGCAGGTGGACGCTGCCGGGCCCCGATGACCCGAGGACCGCCGTCGGGATCCCCGAGATCTGGGCGTCCGCGCCGGCCGCGAACGCTCCGGCCTCCTCGTTGCGCACGTGCACGAACTCGATGTCGTCCTGATGACGCCGGAGCGCGTCGACGACCGGGTTGGCCGAGTCGCCGACGATGCCGTAGACCCGCCGGATCCCGACCTCGATCATCTGGTCGACCAGGATCTCCGCCACTGTCTGAGCCATGCTGTGCACCTCTTGTCGATGGTCGTGTGGGGCAAGCCCGAGATGGGTCAGCGCTTGATCGGCAGGTAGGCGGGGGACCACATGGCTTCGTGCACCGCCTCGATCGGGTCCTCGACGCTCACCCGGGCGATGCCCTCGGACATCGCGACGTTGACGACGTCGACCGCCACGGTCGCCGAGACCTCGCGCAGGCGCGAGATGTCGGGCAGCAGACCCTTCGACGGGTCGGTCGGGTCGGCGAGCTTCGCCAGCGCGCGGGCAGCCGCGATGAACAGCGAGGGTGGCATCGTCGCGGCCCGCGACACGATGACTCCGAGGCCCAGACCCGGGAACATCAGGGCGTTGTTGGCCTGACCGATCCGGTACGTCGTGCCGTCCAGCTCGACCGGGTCGAAGGGGCTGCCGGTCGCGACCAGCGCCGCGCCGTCGGTCCAGGCGAGCAGGTTGGCCGGAGTCTGCTCGGCGAGCACCGTCGGGTTCGACATCGGCAGGATGATCGGCCGCTCGCAGTGGGCGTGCATGGACCGGATCACCTTCTCGCCGAAGGCTCCCGTCACGCCCGACGTGCCGACCAGCATGGTCGGGTGCAGGCCGTCGACGACCTCCTGCAGCCCGAGGGTGCCGTCGGGGCTCCGCCAGGCGGCAACGGCCTCGGGGTCCTTGGCGTAAGGGATCTGGTAGTCGTAGAGGTCGCTCATGTCGCTGGTGAGCAGACCGGGCCGGTCGAGGAGGTAGATCCGCGCGGCGGCCTCCTCGGGGCTGAGGCCCTCCTCGGTCATCGCGAGCGCGATCAGGTCGGCGATGCCGACCCCCGCCGAGCCGGCGCCGAACACGACGATCTGCTGGTCGACGAGCCGACCGCCCGAGACCCGGACACCGGAGAGTGCACAGGCCAGGCCGACGGCCGCCGTGCCCTGGATGTCGTCGTCGAAGGTGCACAGGTCGTTGCCGTAGCGCTCGAGGATGCCGCGCGCAGACGGGCCGGAGAAGTCCTCCCAGTGCAAGATGGCATGAGGGAACCGCTTCGATGCACTAGCGACGTAGGCGTCGATGAAGGCGTCGTACTTCTCGCCCCGGACCCGGGAGCGCGGCAGGCCGAGGTAGCGCGGGTCGTTGAGCAGCTCCTCCCGGTTGGTGCCGGCGTCGAGACCTACGGCGAGCACGCGGCGCGGATCGATGCCGGCCGCGACGGTGTAGACGGCGAGCTTGCCGATCGCGATGTCGATCCCGCCGACGCCCCAGTCGCCGATGCCCAAGATGGCCTCCGCATCGGAGGCCACGATCAGGTCGACGTCGTCCGGGCCGAGCCCGGTCGAGTCCAGCGCGCGATCGATCCCGTCGACGTCCTCGACGTTGAGGAAGACCCCGCGCGGGCGCCGGTAGAGGTGGCTGAACTGCTCGATGGCCGCACCGACGGTCGGGGTGTAGACGATCGGCAGCATCTCGCGGACGTGCTCGCCCACGAGCCGGTAGAACAAGACCTCGTTGTCGTCGTGGATCGCGGTCAGCAGCGACCACTTGTCGACGTCGGTCTCGCAGGCGCGGAACTGCTCGTAGCTGCGGGCGACCTGCTCCTCGATGGTCTCGTGGCCGGCCGGCAGGAGTCCGTGCAGCCCGAGGTGATCGCGCTCCGCGGCCGCGAACGCGGTGCCGCGGTTGAGCTGCGGGTTGTCGAGGACATCGAGCCCACGTGCGTGGATCTGGATCTCCTCCGAGCCGTCCGTCGCCGTCGCGATCGTGTAGTGCTTCGAAGCCATGGTCCTCGGTCCTCCCGGTCTGGCTGTTGGTGAGGCACCGCCGGCTCCTGCCGGATCTGCGCGCCTGGACGCCGATGTCGACGACCCGACCGGACTGCACGCCTGGTGGCCCCAGTCGACATCACTGCACTTCGTTATACCGGGGCGCGGCGAGGGAGAGCCTCACCCGCAATGAGTGATCCACCGGCCCCGTCTCCGCGCCTAGTCTGCGCACGTGATCCACGGGACGGCCCCGGCCGGACGAGCCCTCACCATCCTGGCGGTGGCGGTCCTCGTCGGCGGCTGTGCGTCGACGGACGGAGCGCAGGCGAGGTCCGAGTCGCACGCGCAGGAGCTGGTGGCGGCGACGCAGTCCGCCGGAGTCGCCCCCGGCCTCACCGCCCAGGTGGCGGAGTCGCTCTACGGAGACTCGGCGCCGCAGATCTGTGGCGTGCTCGACGACGGCGTGAGCACCGCCGAGCAGCTGCTCGTGTCCGGCAACCCGGCCGGACGCCGGGAGAAGCTCATCAGCACCGATGCCATCACCTACGAGGGTCTGGTCGTCCAGACCTACTGTCCCGGACACTCCGACGCCTACGACGACCTGGTCGCCGACATCGACGGCACCGCCACCACCGGGTAGTCCGGTCTGGCCCCCCAACAGCACCCATCGAGATCGGCCCACACATGTCAGGTTCAGCATCGCCGCAACGACAGGCGGCCTCCGGGCGTCCGTCGTCGGTAGCGATGATCGCCTGGCCTGCGCTGGCGATGATGATGGTCGCGAGCGTCGGCAGCATCGCGCAGCTCTCGGACTCCGCGACCTTCGGGCTCGGCGCGGTCACGGTCTACCTGATCCCAGCCCTGCTGTTCCTGCTGCCGGTCGGCCTGGTCTCCGCGGAGCTCGCGACCAGCCACGAGGGCGGGATCTTCGTCTGGGTCCGGGAGGCCTTCGGCGACCGGACCGGCTTCCAGGCCACCTGGTTCGTCTTCATGAACAGCGTGACGCTCTACCCCTCGCTGCTCTCCTTCGGAGCGGCCGCGCTCGCCACGGCCTTCGGACGTCCCGACCTGGCCGGCAACGGTCTGTACGTCGGTGCCGTCGTCCTGGTCGGCTTCTGGAGCGCCACCTGGGTCGTGTCGAGGGGCATGAAGACCACAGCCGGCCTGAGCAACCTGGGCGTCGGTCTCGGCACCGTCGTGCCCGCCCTGGCCCTGATCGTCTTCATGTTCATGTGGCTCGTCGACGACAAGCCGTCCGCGACGCCGCTGAAGCTGAGTGACGTGACGCCGCCCTTCGACGGGCTGTCCAGCATCGCGCTCGTGGTGGGGACCTTCGTCGCATTCGCCGGCCTCGAGGTCAATGCGGTCCACATCAAGCACCTCAAGGGACGCCCGAAGGCCTACTTCAAGGCGGTCATGAGTGCGGCGGGCCTGGTGTTCATCATGTATCTCCTCGGCTCGCTGGCCATCTCGGTGGCGGTCCCTGACGCCACTCTCGAGCTGACCTCTGGGGCGTCGCAGGCCTTCTCGGTGTACGCCGACGGCTTCGGGGTCCCTGGTCTGTCCAACCTGCTGTCGGGCCTGCTGGTGCTGGGCGCGGTCGCTGCCTCGATCGCGTGGATCGCCGGCCCGAGCCGCAGCATGTGGCTCGTGGGTCGTGCGGGCTACTTGCCGGTGCGCTTCCAGCGGACCAACGGCAACGACGTGCAGATGCCGATCCTGTACTTCCAGGGCACGATCGTCACGATCCTGGCGCTGGTCTTCGTGGTGGCGCCGAACACCTCCGAGGCCTTCGCCCTCCTCCAGGACGTGTCGATCATCCTCTACATGTGCATGTACGTGTGCATGTTCGCAGCCGCGATCAGGCTGCGGCGCTCCCAGCCCGCAGCCGACCGCCCGATCCGGATCGCCGGGCTGCCGATCATCGCGAGCGTCGGCATCGTCGCGGCGCTGTCGGCGATCGTGCTGGGGCTCACTCCGCCTGCCGGCTACACCGCGATGTCCTGGCCCGTGTACGCCCTCATCGTCGCGGTCGGGGTCGTCGTCCTCGCCCTGCCCGCGCAGCTGCTCCACCACTTCCGCCGGCCCTCCTGGGCCACCTCCGACAGCACCTCGCAAGCGACCGACGAAGGGATCTGAGAACGATGATCGATCTGGCCACCTACACCACCATGGGTGACAAGAAGAACTCCGACTTCTTCGAGGAGTACCTACCGCGGGTCTACGAGCGGCGACAGCAGGCCGGCCTCGATCAGATCGTGAGCACGATGGCGGCGGTCGTGGTGCAGGTCGAGCACGGCGACGGTGTCGACTACATGGCCGAGCTCGCGGCGATGGGCCCCTACCGCTTCCAGACCGCGCGCCTGACCGAGACCCACAAGATCTACTTCCTGCAGTCGCAGCCCGAGTTCCCGCGGATGATCGTCCTCGAGCCGCTGACGGCGACCTATGAGGACATCGTCACCCGGTGGAACATGCTCTACCCGCTGGCCCGCAAGAAGCCGAACGCCCGCTACATCGGGGAGATCTACCGGACGCAGTCGACGCAGGCGGTCCGCGACGCTCTCGAGCCGCACAACATCCGGTTCGTCTACCCGGGCGACACCACCAACACGTTCTACGCCCTGGAGCACCTGACCTTCTCGTTCCTCTCCGACTTCACCTACAACCGGGTCGGCTACGTCGACGTCGACATCGATGACGTCGACGCGCTCGGTCTGGGGGAGGCGATCACCCTCACCGCCGACGAGCTCGGCAAGCTCGAGCGGGCGGATGCGCTGCAGGCCGAGCACGGGATCAAGGGCCTGGTCCTCGGTATCGACCACGCGGCGACGCGGATCCTGGCCGGGGACCGGGAGCACGCCCTGCTCGAGTACCTCACGATGGTTCCGTACTACTTCTGGGGCGCCTACAACATCCACGAGATGAACTCCTCGACGAACGTGACCCGCCACCCGGGCGTCGAGGACGACAAGCAGTCACCGGCGCGGGTGTTCACCGCCAACAACACGCCGTCGATCGTGAACTCCTTCGACAACCTGCCGATGCCCACCGAGGACTTCGTGCGCAACTTCGGTCGCCGGATGCACCACATCGCGATGGCCGTGATCGACGGTCACGTCGCCGACGAGAAGAACGTCGACTACGTGGTCCGGCAGCTCTCGGAGATGGGCACGCCCTTCCTGGCCCACGTCGTCGGCGAGTGCAAGGACGAGCCGAACCTCAAGCAGATTTTCTCGAAGAGCTCGCCGTACTCCCTGCTGATCACCGAGTTCATCGAGCGCTGCCACAACTACGAGGGCTTCTTCACGCGCGACAACGTGGCTGCCCTCACCGCGGCCGCCGGCGCCGACGAGCGCTACGAGCACGGCCACGTCTTCGACTGAGCGACGGCTGGGGCCGCTTCGGCCCTGGTAGCGCACGGTTTCCGCACCCACCCTGCAAGGAGAACGAGCATGATCGAAGGCATCCGTACCAAGGTTCTGTGGGCGGTGATCGTCCTGGCTGTGCTGGTGGTCGCGCTGTCGGTGGTTCTCAGCCCGTGGTGGCTGTTGGCCGAGGTCGTTCTCGTGCCTCTCGTGGCGCTCGGGATCTACGACTACTTCCAGCCCCGGCACAGCATCCTGCGCAACTACCCGCTGGCCGGACGGATGCGCTTCCTGCTGGAGGGCATGGGGCCGGAGCTGCACCAGTACCTCGTGGAGAACGACACCGACGGTCGGCCCTTCGAC
>JBAWHI010000409.1:0-2064 GCA_049593675.1 Nocardioides sp. | reverse complement strand
GTTCGGCGGTGTCGTCGCGGTGCCCGCCGAGGCGGCCCCGATCGGTGGCCTCCTCGACCCGTCGACCAAGCCGAAGCCCAAGAAGCAGAAGCCGAAGGTCACCTCGGTGAAACCCGCCAAGGGCGTCGTCACCGGCGGCACCACCATCTCGATCCGCGGCCGCAACCTCAGCAAGGTCAAGTCCGTGAAGGTCGGCGGCCGCCGGGCCACCTCCGTGCGAGCCGTGTCCGGTCGACGGATCGTCGCTGTCACACCCTCCGGCCTGCCGGGTCGCGGCAAGGTGTCGGTGAAGACCAAGCGCGGCACGAGCAAGCCGTCGGCTCGCAGCAGGTTCACCTACGTCGACCCGCGACCGACCGACACGTCGGCCTACAGGCCGGCCAGCGGCACCGCCGTCGCCGACGACGGGGTCGTGTGGGTCGCCGGCGGGACCGGCGTCGAGGACCCCCGGGGCGGTGATCGTGACCCGTGGATCGTCGGCCTGCGGCCCGGGAGCGACGTGCCCGACGTCGGCGCCGGCTACTTCCTGCCGCCGGGCGGCACCGTCTTCCCGTCGGGTCTGGCCGGCACCGTGGCCTCCGTCGCGACCCAGCCCGACGGCGGCGCCGCGGTGACGGTCGACCCGGCGCCGATCTCCCAGGTGATGGGCAACGTCTCGATCGACTACTCCGGCGCCATCGGCGACGACGTGCCCGCCGGGCGCAGCAGCCGGGTGGACGCGGGGACCCTGACCTTCCCGAAGCTCGGTCCGAGCGCCTTCCTCTGCACCGACCAGAACAGCCAGTCGGTCTCCTTCAGCGGCGACCTCAGCCTCGCCCTCGAGAACATCCGATCGAGCTTCTACCTCCAGACCCCGGGCTGGGGCGTCGAGGCCGCCCTCGACGCCTGGGTCCGGGCCGACCTGGTGCTGCGCGGGAAGGTCACCGCGACCGGCACGATCACCTGCAAGATCCGCCCCGAGTGGCAGAACGCGCAGCGACGGGTGATCCCGGTCGGCACCACCGGTGCGACGGTCTCCTTCGGCCCGGCCGCGTCGTTCTCGGTCTCGGGCTCCGGGACGGTCGAGCTGACCCAGCGCACCCGACGGATGTTCGGGATCTCGGTCTTCCACAACGACCCACAGATCATCGATGTGCGCAGCGACCTCGGGACCACCGTTCGGGGCGGATCTGTCAGCGCGCGCGTCAAGGCGAGCGCCGGGGTGTCGGTGCAGTTCGGCGCGCTCGACCGGATCGGCATCGAGGGCAAGGCCCAGCTCACCGCCTCCGCGAAGCTGACCGCCAGCAGCCCACCGCCGCGCAGCTGTGTCGACCTGGCGCTGAGCGTCGACCTGAGCATCGGCGCCTTCCTGGACCTGTGGGTCGCTCGCTGGACCTCGCCCACCTACGACAAGTCCTTCCCGCTGGCCACCTGGGCCCGGTGCCTCGAGCAGGTCGGAGACGCCACTCCCACCACCGCCCCGTCGATCACCAGCCTGCGGCTCCCGACCGCCACCAACGCGACGCCGTACGACGCCCGCCTGACCACGAGCGACAACCGGCCCGGGAGGTGGTCGGTCGCCAGCGGCTCGCTCCCGTCCGGCCTGACCCTCGACCCGGACTCGGGGGAGATCTCGGGCCGACCGCAGGCGCAGGTCCGCGACTGGTCCTTCGGCATCGGGTTCGTCGACGGCAGCGGCAGGTCGACCACGACGACGGTGCGCATGTTCGTGAACCCGATGGCGATCGGCGGCGGTGACATCCAGGTCTCCCTGCTGTGGAACAGCCGCGCCGACATCGACCTGCACGTGGTCGACCCGTACGGCGAGGAGATCTACTACGGCAACTCCGGCCCGACCGACACCGGCGGCACGCTCGACCACGACGCGAACGCGGGCTGCGGGGAGAGCCTCACCAACCCGATCGAGAACGTGTACTGGCCCGCGGACACGGCGCCCAGCGGCACCTACACCGCCTTCGCCAGCGTCTGGTCCAGCTGCGGCACCGACGACCTCAGCTGGCGCCTGATCGCCCGCATCGACGGCCGCGTCGTGCTCGACAAGACCGGCGAGGGCGACTCGGTCGG
>JBAWHI010000408.1:0-3919 GCA_049593675.1 Nocardioides sp. | reverse complement strand
TTGACCCGATTGATCGAGGCGGCCGTCTCCGGAGCGACCTCGAGCCGGTCGGCGAACTGTCGCTCCACCATGAATACGGGCATCTGCGTCCTCTCGCTCACCGCCTCGGCCCCGACAGGGTGGCCCGATCGGTAGCGTCGACACCCCCCAACGTAGACGGCCGAGCACCTCCCGGCCAGGGTGAGCCGAGGTCGATCGCCGTCCAGCTCACCGGGTGGGCGTGGCGTCCGCCGTGGTCGGTGCCCCCGCCGGGGCCGATCGCCACAACCGGTTCGAGGACACGGTGCACACCGCGTTCAACCAGGGAACCGATCCGATCACCTTGGTCGGCACCTTCTTCGACGTGGCACCGGGCGAGGAGCTCGGAGCCGGGACCCCGGGTCTTACCGGCTCCCCCGGGTGAACAGCCTCACGGTGAGTCGGAGAGGGCCGCGAATGCTGCGCCCAGGCGCTCCTTGGCGTCGCTGGCGATCGTGCTCAGCGCCGGGTTGTCGGAGAGGCCCATCATGGCGTCCGGGTCGAACGCCTCGACCAGCGTCGTGTCGTCGTCGAGCGCCCGGACCACCACGTTGCACGGGAGGACAGCTGCGATGGACGGCTCTGCCTGGATGGCCTCGTAGGCCAACGGCGGTCGACAGGCACCGAGGATGACCTGAGGGGCGACATCGACGTCGAGCTTCTCCTTGAGGGCGGCCCGGAGGTCGATCTCACTCAACACTCCGAACCCCTGGCTGCTCAGAGCTTCGCGGACCGCCGCAACGGTGTCGTCGTAGGGCTGGTTGACGGTGGTGGTGATGGTGTAGCTGCTCATCGGGACCTCCTGGTCGGTTTCAGTCGGTGCTCTCTGCGTCGTGCTGTCCCGCTGCCTGTGTGTTCACGGGCCCGGGGTCACCGGTTCGGCGCTGGGCTCGCGCCGCCCGCCGTGCCGGGTGCGTCATCCACCGTGCCAGGGCGGCAAGCACGAGCAGGACCACGAACGCGATGATCCAGGAGGTGTAGCCAGCGATCCCCGGGCCGCCGTCGAGATCGCCGATGCCCAGTCGGGCCGGCTGACTGCTCAGGTCGAACATATCGGTCTCTTCTCCTGTACGACCTGCGACGAAACCCGTCCGAGTGCTCGGTCCCTCTGGCCGAGACCGTTCCGATCAGCTGTCAGGCGTGGTGAAGCCACCGACCTCGGTGTGGGCGCAGCGTGCGTCGACCGACCCTCGGAGGTGACCTGCCGGGGTCTAGCGTCGTCAGCATGGACATCAGGCTGCTGTACTTCGAGGACTGCCCGAGCTGGAAGCTCGCCGACGAGCGACTGTCCGTCATCGCCGCCGAGCGTCCCGACGTCCGCGTGACCCGCCACGTGGTCGACTCTCCGGAGGAGGCCGAGCGCACCCGGTTCCACGGCTCGCCCAGCATCCAGGTCGACGGCATCGACATCTTCGCCGAACCGGGTTCTCCAGTCGGCCTGTCCTGCCGCCGATATCTGACACCGGACGGGTACGAGGGCGCCCCCACGCTCGAACAGCTGCGGGCTGCCCTCGCCCGACGCGCGACCGGATCCCGACCATCGGGCGAGTAGTGCGACCCGGCTCCTTGGCAGGTCTCAGGTCGTCATCGCGAGCTGGAGTACGACCTTCTCGAGCTCCGGCATCGCCGGGTAGTCGCCGATGCGCTGCCCCCTGAACTGCCAGCAGACGTTGTGGTGCCGGTCCAGGACGACCACTCCGGGAGCTTGGACGGTGTCTCGCGTGACGTGCTGGGGTCGCAGGCCCTTCTTCATCGAGCGCAGGTAGGCGGCGGCGCCCCGGGGATCCATCAGCTTCAGCCCGAGTCGCTCCTCGAGGCCCACCGCAGTGCGGAACCGGTGGTTGGAGTCGAGGTAGAGCGGGATCCGCACGCCCTGCTCGTCTCGCAGCCACTGCGCCTGGTAGTCGGCCGAGCCCCCGACGGCGGCGGCGGTGATGCCGTGCTCAGCGAGCGAGGGCGCCAGCTGGTCGAGCTGCATCAGCCAGTCCTGGCACGGCAGGCAGCCGTAGTACCGGACGAGCTGAACCACCAGCAGTCGACTGGTCACCAGCCTGCCGACGGGGACCGGCGCGCCCTCAGGGGTGGTGACGGTGAGATCAGTCGGAACGGAGAACGCGGCGTACGCCATGAACGTGACGGTACGGCCCTCGACCGGTCGTGCTCCGTGAGTGTCGTCACGGACCCACGTTCCACCGTTCTCGATCCGGGTCTGCGTCGCGGAATCGTGCCGTGACGTCACCGGGTTCCCGATGCAAGCCCCGGGAGCAACCGGTGGCAGAGAGGAAGTGCAGCGGATGCGCAGCGACAAGGTCACCTTCCCGGGCTCGAGTGGGGCTCCCCTGGCCGGCCGTCTGGATCGGCCCGACGGCCCGCCGCGTGCGTTCGCGCTCTTCGCGCACTGCTTCACGTGCAGCAAGGACGTGCTGGCCGCGTCGAGGATCGCCCAGGCACTGACCGAGTTCGACATCGCGGTCCTGCGCTTCGACTTCACCGGGCTCGGCGGGTCCGACGGAGACTTCGCCAACACGGACTTCACCTCGAACATCGCGGACCTGATCCACGCAGCGGACTACCTGCGCAGCAGCCACCAGGCGCCCACGATCCTGGTGGGCCACTCGCTCGGCGGGGCGGCGGTCCTCGCGGCGGCCGACCAGATACCCGAGACACGTGCGGTCGCCACCATCGGCGCACCCGCCGACACCGCGCACCTGCTGCACCTGCTCGACGAGAGCCGCCAGGAGATCGACGCGACCGGAGAGGCCGAGGTCTGCCTCGCATCGCGCCCGTTCCGGATCCGCAGGCAGTTCCTCGAGGACATCTCCACCCAGCCGCAGATGGATCGGATCCGCCAGCTGGACGCCGCGCTCCTCGTGATGCACTCCCCCACCGACGACACTGTGGGCGTCGACAACGCCCGCAGGATCTTCGACGCCGCGCGCCATCCCAAATCCTTCGTGTCCCTCGACGGCGCCGACCACCTGCTCACCCGCGCCGCCGACGCGCGGTTCGCCGCGTCGGTGCTGGCGGCCTGGGCGAGCAGGTACCTCGACGGGGCCACCTCGCGCTCCCCCGCGCCGTCGAACTCCCCGCCCGCCGCCGACGTCGGGCAGGGGCTGGTCGTGGTGTCCGAGAACGGCGAGGGCCCCTTCGGTCAGCGCATCATCGCCGGCCGCCACCTGCTCAACGCCGACGAGCCGACACCGCTCGGCCACGACACCGGCCCCTCGCCGTACGACCTGCTGCTCGCCGGTCTCGGGGCCTGCACGTCGATGACCCTGCGGATGTACGCCGCACGCAAGCAGTGGCCCCTGGAGAGCGTAAGCGTCTCGCTGCGCCACTCCCGGATCCACGCCGCGGACTGCGCGGACTGCGAGACCCAGACCGGCCGGCTCGACCGCGTGGAGCGCACGATCTCGTTGACCGGCGACCTCGATGCCGAGCAACGCCGGCGGCTCCTCGAGATCGCGGATCGCTGCCCCGTGCATCGGACCCTGCACGCCGAGGTCGATGTCCGCTCCGCCCTGGCCCCGGAGGGCGATCCTTCGGCAGAGCGCGGCGACCCGACGGCCGATGCGCTTGCCTGACCGTCAGATCGTCCGGGCGTCACGGCCTGCACGCACGCGGCTGGGGTCTCGACCCAGTGACCCCGACCCGTGACCGGCTCAGGACAACGGTGGTGTCGACCCGGTGGGGCTCCCCGCGTCGGGGACTCGGTGCTGCTGGGTGCCGCCGGCCCCGGCCGACGCCTGGCCATCTGCCAGCCCGGGCTGCTGGGCCGTCCCCTGGTCGGCGAAGAGATGCGCGGGCAGCAACGGTCCGTGGACGCGTCGTACGCCGCGCGGAAGCGTCAGGGCGCCGAGCACGAGCACCGGGAGCACGAGCAGCAGGAACACCTCGTGCT
>JBAWHI010000407.1:0-1521 GCA_049593675.1 Nocardioides sp. | reverse complement strand
GCCGGGAGCGGGTTCTCCACCGAGTTCAGCCTCCCCGACGTCGAGTCCGCGAAGGGCTTCGACATCCTCGAGGCCGACTTCGGCGGCCAGGGCGCCGGCATGGCGGGGACCCTGGTGTTCCAGGCCGAACAGGGGGTCGCCGACCCCGAGGTGCAGGCCGCGATGGAGCAGTTGTTCGCCGAGCTCGAGACGCTGCCGGCGCCGCTCCCCGCGATCCGCGTGACCAGCCCGTACGACGAGGGTCAACAGCGCCGCATCGCGAGTCAGGGCGACGAGGCCGGCAAGGTCGCGTATGCCGACCTCGAGCTCCCTGCCGACATCAACATCGAACAGGCCACCGCGATCCGCGCGGCGATCGACGAGCGCATGCCCGAGGTGGACGGCCTGCGGGTCGAGATCGGCGGCAACATCTTCGCGGAGTTCGAACCGCCGAACTCCGAGGCGCTCGGCCTCGGCTTCGCGATCGTCATCTTGATCCTCGCGTTCGGATCGGTCATGGCCATGGGCCTTCCGATCGGTACTGCGCTCACCGGCATCTTCGTCGGCCTCAGCCTCACGACGCTGCTGTCCCACGTCGTCGAGATGCCCGACTTCACCTCGTTCATCGCCGTGATGATCGGACTCGGGGTCGGGATCGACTACGCGCTCTTCATCGTGACGCGCTACCGCGAGGAGCTCCACGACGGGAGATCCGGCGCCGATGCCACCGCGATCGCCATCAACACCGCGGGACGGGCCGTGCTCTTCGCCGGTACGACGGTCGTGATCTCGTTGCTCGGGATGTTGATCATGGGCCTCGCGTTCGTCAACGGGCTCGCCATCGGGTCTGCGGTCGTGGTCTTCGTCACCATGGTGGCGTCGGTGACCCTCCTCCCGGCGTTGCTCGGTTTCGTCGGCGATCGCATCGAGGTCACCCGGTGGCGGGGGCTCGTCGCGGCCGGACTGGTCGCCGTCGCGCTCGTGGGCGCCGGTCTCAACATCAACGCGCTGCTCCTCGGCCTCCCGCTCGCGCTGTTGGTGTTCATCGCCGGGTTCTTCAAGACCCCGCTGCGCAACGAGGTGCCGCGCCCGAAGCCGAAACCGGTCGAGAAGACGATGGCCTACCGCTGGAGCCGCTTCGTCCAGCGCCGGGCGTGGCCTGCGGTGATCCTCGGTACCGCGCTGCTCCTCCTGATGGCCATCCCCGTGCTGTCGTTGCGCCTCGGCTTCTCCGATGAGGGCAACTACCCCGAGGAGACCACCACCCGCCAGGCCTACGACCTGCTCGCCGACGGCTTCGGCCCCGGGTTCAACGGGCCGTTCATCCTCGTGGCCGAGCTGCCCGAGGGCACCGAACCCGCCACGCTCGCCGCGGTGACCGCAGCGGTCGGCGCCGACCCGGAGGTGGCCTTCGCGTCGCCGGCCACCCCCAACGACCCCGCCGCACCGACCGCGGCCCAGTGGATCGTCATCCCCAAGGGTGCGCCGCAGGCCGAGGAGACCTCCGACCTCGTCGAGCGGCTACGTGCCGACGTCCTGCCC
>JBAWHI010000406.1:0-4299 GCA_049593675.1 Nocardioides sp. | reverse complement strand
TCAAGGAGAACGAGGACCTCCCCAACACCACCAACCCCGACGACTGGGCCCGGATCTCCGGCAAGAAGGGCGAGCGGATCGTGTTCATCCGCACGCTCATCACCGGCAAGCAGGGCACCGAGCCCGGGCGCTCCATCGACACGGTGGCCAACACCGGGCAGTACCTCTAGACCGGGGCCGGGGCGGGCACGCTCAGGCGGCGCGCCCCGAGTAGACGTAGACCCAGGGGTGGCTGACCGCCGGTCCCGGCAGGAAGTCCGACGTCAGCGACACCACGTCGAGGCCCGCGCCCGCGACGAGGGCCGGGATGTCCCGACTGAGGTGGCAGCCGCCGGCGACCCGGCGCTGCAGGGGGTCGAGCCGGCGCTGCCAGCGCGCGACCCGCGGGGTCGCGGCGAGTCCGTGCTCGAGGAAGTGGAAGGTACCGCCGGGACGCAGCACGCGTCGTACCTCCCGGAGCGCGCGACCGGCGTCCGGGATCGTGCAGAGCGTGAACGTCGACAGGACCGCGTCGTACTGGTCGTCGGCCGCCGCGAGTCGCTGCCCGTCCAGACCGACCCGATCGATCGGCACCCGGGATCCTGCCCGTCGCCGCGCGGAGAGCTCCCACCCGACGTCCGAGGGCTCCACCGCGTCGACGCCGCTCACCCCGTCCGGGTAGAGATCGGTGTTCAGGCCGCTGCCGTAGCCCAGCTCGAGGACCCGGCCGGCCATCCCGCTCACCGCCTCGGCACGCAGCCGCATCACCGGCGGCGTCGAGAGTGAGCGGTCGGCGAGGTGCGGCACGACCCGGTCGGTCCAGATACCCATCACCCGAGGGTAGGCCTGCGCTGCTCGCGTACGCTCGGATCATGAGCGTTCGGCGGGTCATGGGGACCGAGGTCGAGTACGGCATCGCCGTGCAGGGCCAGCCCCTGGCCAACCCGATGGTCGCCTCGTCCCAGGTCGTCAACGCCTATGCGTCGGCGACTGCGAAGGCGCGACGGGCCCGCTGGGACTTCGAGGAGGAGTCCCCGCTGCGCGATGCGCGCGGGTTCGACATGTCTCGCCAGGTCGCCGACGCCAGCCAGCTCACCGACGAGGACCTCGGGCTGGCCAACGTCATCCTCACCAACGGCGCTCGCCTGTACGTCGACCACGCCCACCCCGAGTACTCGACGCCCGAGGTCACGACGCCCCTCGACATCGTGCTCTGGGACAAGGCGGGCGAGCAGGTGATGCTCGACGCCCAGCGCCGAGCCAGCCAGCTCCCGGGTGGCGCACCGATCGCGCTGTACAAGAACAACACCGACAACAAGGGCGCGTCCTACGGCGCCCACGAGAACTACCTGATGCGTCGCTCCACGCCGTTCGGCGACATCGTCCGCCACCTCACGCCGTTCTTCGTCAGCCGGCAGGTGATCTGCGGCGCCGGACGGGTGGGGCGCGGCCAGGACGGTCGGCACGACGGCTTCCAGGTCAGTCAGCGCGCCGACTTCTTCGAGGTGGAGGTCGGCCTCGAGACGACGCTCAAGCGGCCGATCATCAACACCCGCGACGAGCCGCACGCCGACCCGGAGAAGTACCGCCGGCTGCACGTGATCATCGGCGACGCCAACCTGTCCGAGGTCTCGACGTACCTCAAGGTCGGCACCACCGCGCTCGTGCTGGCGATGATCGAGGACCGCTTCATCTCCTCGGACCTGACGGTCGACGGGCCGGTGGCGGGCCTGCGGGCCATCTCGCACGACCCGACGCTGCGCACGACGGTGACGCTCACCGACGGGCGCACGCTGACCGGGATCCAGCTCCAGCTGGAGTATCTCGACCTCGCCAAGAAGTTCGTCGAGGACCGCTACGGCGCCGACGCCGACCCGCAGACGGTCGACGTGCTGCAGCGCTGGGAGTCGGTGCTCGATCGGCTCGAGCGCGATCCGATGCTGTGTGCCGGCGAGCTCGACTGGGTGGCCAAGCTGCAGCTGCTGGAGCAGTACCGTCAGCGCGACGGGCTCGGGTGGGACGACGCCAAGCTGCAGCTCATCGACTACCAGTACTCCGACATCCGGCCCGAGAAGGGTCTCTACCAGCGCCTGGTGGCCAGCGGACGGATGGAGCGCCTGCTCGACGACGCAGCGGTCGAGGCCGCGATGCACGACCCACCCGAGGACACCCGGGCCTACTTCCGGGGGCGGTGCCTGGAGAAGTACGCCGAGCACGTCGCTGCGGCCTCCTGGGACTCGGTGATCTTCGACCTGCCGGGCCGCGAGTCGCTGCAGCGGGTGCCGACCATCGATCCGTTGCGCGGGAGCAAGGCCCACGTCGGTGAGCTGCTTGACCGCTGTGACACCGCCGAGGCGTTGTTCGCCGCACTGACCCGGTGATCCCCTCGCCGTCGCGGCCCGCTCGATAGGGTGTGGTCATGGCACAGGAGCAGAAGCAACCGCGGAAGTCCTCCGAGTCGGAGGACGTCACCGAGGCGACGGCGGAGAGCGACGTCGCGGAGCGCAAGGAAGCCATCGACAGCGATGTCGACGACCTGCTCGACGAGATCGACGACGTGCTCGAGACCAACGCCGAGGACTTCGTGAAGTCCTTCATCCAGAAGGGCGGGGAGTAGGCCTTGGGCGACCCACGTCTCCCGGCTGCGTTCCTGCAGCCGGGCACCTCCTCGTTCAGTGACTTCCTCGCGGAGCAGGCGCCCGACCTGCTGCCGTCGCGCCGCGCCGTGCCCCAGGGACACGCGGGCGAGCTGGCTCCCCACGGTACGACGATCGTCGCCGCGACGTACGCCGGTGGTGTCGTGATGGCCGGTGACCGACGGGCCACGATGGGCAACATCATCGCCCAGCGAGACATCGAGAAGGTCTTCCCGGCCGACGAGTTCTCCGCCGTCGGCATCGCGGGGTCCGCGGGCATCGCCGTCGAGATGGTGCGGCTGTTCCAGACCGAGCTCGAGCACTACGAGAAGATCGAGGGCACGACGCTCTCGATGGACGGCAAGGCCAACCGCCTCGCCGCGCTGATCCGCTCCAACCTCGCGATGGCGATGCAGGGCCTCGCGGTCGTGCCGCTGTTCGCCGGCTTCGACCTGGCGACCGACCAGGGCCGGATCTTCAGCTACGACGTCACGGGCGGTCGCTACGAGGAGACCGCGTTCCACTCCGTCGGCTCCGGGTCGCTCTTCGCGCGGGGGTCGCTCAAGAAGCTCTACCGCGAGGACCTCGACGAGACCGGGTGCGTGACGGCCGTCGTGCAGGCGCTCTACGACGCCGCCGACGACGACTCCGCCACCGGGGGACCGGACCTGACCCGGCGCATCTTCCCGGTCGTGCAGATCATCACCGGTGACGGTGGCCGTCGGATGCCCGACGCCGAGGTGGCCGCGATCGCCGACGAGGTGATCGCCGGCCGGATGACCCGGCCCGACGGTCCCGCCGCGCCGCTCACGGGAGGTGCACCGCGATGAGCATGCCGTTCTACGTCTCGCCCGAGCAGCTGATGAAGGACCGCGCCGACTTCGCCCGCAAGGGCATCGCCCGCGGGCGGTCGGTGGTGGCGGTGCAGTACGCCGACGGCATCCTGTTCGTCTCGGAGAACCCCTCGCAGGCCCTGCACAAGGTCTCCGAGATCTACGACCGGATCGCGTTCGCCGCCGTCGGGCGCTACAACGAGTTCGAGAACCTGCGCATCGCCGGCGTCCGGCTGGCCGACATGCGCGGCTACGCCTACGACCGCCGCGACGTCACCGGGCGCGGGCTGGCGAACGCCTACGCGCAGACGCTCGGGACGATCTTCTCCTCGGGTGGTGAGAAGCCCTACGAGGTCGAGATCTTCGTCGCGGAGATCGGCGACACCGCCGCGAGCGACCAGCTGTACCGGCTGACCTACGACGGCCAGGTCGCCGACGAGCACGGCTACGCCGTCATGGGCGGCGCGGCCGACGTCGTGGCGACGTACCTCGAGGAGCGCTACACCGAGGGCACCTCGCTCGCGGAGGCGCTCGGGCTCGCGGTCGGCGCCCTCGGTCACTCCGTGGACGAGGACCGGGTCATCGCGGTGGACAACCTGGAGGTCGCGGTGCTGGACCGCACCCGGACCCGGCCCCGGAAGTTCAGCCGGGTCCGCCCGGCGCGGCTCGAGGAGCTGCTCGGCGACCGGGGCACCCCCGATCCCGCGCCGGCGGAGCACCCCTCGGCCGACCAGGCTGACCAGGCGTCGACCGAACGGTCGGCGGGCGACGACGACCCGCCGGTGGCGCCTCCGGTCTCCTGAGCCGGCTGCGAAGGTTCGTCGGCCGGCCGACAAAGCTCCCGCCTGGAC
>JBAWHI010000405.1:0-2890 GCA_049593675.1 Nocardioides sp. | reverse complement strand
GCCCGGCCGAAGGTCACGACGAGCATCTGCTCGAGCCGCGCGACACCCTCGGCGACGTAGCGGGTGACGAGCGCTCCGATCGTCCAGGTCTTGCCGGTGCCGGCGCTCGCCTCCAGCAGCACGGTGCCGGTCGGCAGCGGGTCGCGGATGTCGAAGGCGGACAGCTGAGGGGCGCTCACAGCGGACCCACCTTCTCCGCGCCGGTCAGCAGCGGCTCCCAGATCCGCCAGGCGTACGTCGCCAGCCCGGCGTCCAGCAGCGCCTCGACCCGTGCGCCCGACCCGAAGACCCGCTGGTGGTAGGCATCGGCGTCCTCCCCCACGATGCCGAACGGGTGGTGGGGGTCGGTCTCCCACTCGCGCCGCGCCGACTCGGCGGGCGGGGTGTCCTGGCCCATCAGCTCGCGCACGTGCGCTTCGGCCCAGGCGGCGGCGGTCTTCACGGGGATCGGCAGCGGCTCACGGAGCCCGGCGTCGCGGAGGTCGACCAGGTCGCGCAGCCAGTCGACGGCGCGATGGTCGACCGGCCCGGAGAGCGCGCGCTTGGGGCCGGCGCGGTCCTTGCCGATGGCGTGCGCGGTCCAGTGCTCGTCGGAGTGGGACGCGGCGAGCGCGAGCAGGTCGACCCACGCCTGGATCCGCTGCCGCGCGTTCAGCCGGGAGTAGCCCAGGCTGACGACCCGGTTGCCGTAGACGCCCGGGACCGTGCCGGTCAGCCGGCGTCCGTCACCGAGGTCGACGTCGACGTCGACGGAGCGGCGTTCGCCCTGGCGCACCTCCGCGGTGCGGCTCCACAGCCGCTGGCACTCCGCGACCACCTCGTTGAGCGCTGCCGTGCCCAGCCCGCCCGGTGGGAGCGCGCCGCTGAGCTGCTCGGCGGTCATCACCGCGACCGGCTCCTGCCCGGCCAGGAGCTCGCCGAGCAGCCGGTCGCCGATCTGCCACTTCTCGAGGCTGTCGAGCGTCACCGGGATCGCATCGGCGAGGTCGTCGGGCTCGAAGGGCGCCGCCACGTCGAGCCGACCGCGCAGGAACGCCCGCACCGGGCGCGTCACGAACTCCTTGAGGTCCTGCAGCGACACGTCCTCCCGGTCCGTCGACGGCAGCGGTCCGCTGAGCAACGGCGGCGGCGCGTGGCGCACCCCGCCGGCCGACCGGGCGCCCGCGAGCGCCGCGGAGTCGAAGCTGAAGGGACGCTCCCGGGTGAAGTTCAGCGCGTCGTACGGCTGGAGCGGGTGGCGGGTCAGCACCCGGTCGCGCACCGGAGTGGCGATGGTGCGGTCCGCGGCGTCGAGGATCTCGCCGAGGGGTACGGCGGGGGGCCGGGACGCGCCGGACTGCTCGCTGGCTCCCGTGTAGGTGATGACGAGGTGCTCGGTCGCGGCCAGCACCGCGTCGAGGAGGAGCTGACGGTCCTCGCTGCGCACGTCGCGCTCACCGGTGAGCGGGCGGCGGCCGAGCGCGTCGTCCCCGTCGACCCCGCGGGTGCGAGGGAAGACGCCGTCGTCGAGGCCGACCAGGCAGACCACGCGGTGCGGCACCGAGCGCATCGGGACCAGGGTGGCGACCGTGAGGGTGCCGGTGCGGAAGTTTGCGCGGGTGGGGCGCCCGGCCAGCCGCGACTGGAGCAGCGCCCGCACGTCGGGGAGGCGCAGCTCCAGCTCGCCCTCGTGGGACGACGCCGCGGCGCGCGCGAGCTCGCGCTCGAACTGCGGCAGCTGCCAGGCGTCGTCGGGCGCGACATCGGTGACCGAGCGGACGCCCAGGCGCAGCCGCCCGGTCCACTCCGCGACGGTGCGGGCCTCCGCGAGGCCGGTCAGGGTCGTGTCGAGCCGCTCGACCAGCTCGGCGAGCCGGCCGGCGAGGTCGATCTCGCTGCTGCCGACGTCGTCGAGCGGCAGGCCCCGCCCGAGGTGACGGTGATCGTCACCGCTCATCGCGACGCCGAGCAGGATCCGGTCGAGGCCCACCCGCCAGGTGTTGTGCGGGAACCGCTCCATCGCGAACGCGCGCCGGGCGTCGGCGTCCAGCCCCCAGCGGACACCCGCGCGGGCGACCCAGCGCGACACCCGGTCGAGGTCGTCGTCGGTGAACCCGAACCGGCGACGCACCGGCTCGGTCGCGGCCAGGTCGAGCACGTCCGCTGCCGTGACGCGACCGCCGGACAGCTCGAGCAGGTCGCCTGCCACCGCGAGGAGGGGGTTGGTGCTGCTCAGCGCACGGTCGGCGAGCTTGACCCGCAGCTCGTGGGCGGGGTGTCCGTCGTGCGTGGCGAGTCCGAAGCCGGCCGAGATCAGCGGCGCGAAGGTCTCGATGTCCGGACACATCACGAGGATGTCGCGCGGCTCGAGGGTCGGGTCGTCCTGGAGCATCCCGACCAGCACCTCGCGCAGCACGTCCACCTGACGGGCGGGACCGTGGCAGGCATGCACCTGGAGACTGCGGTCGCCGTCGGCGAGGCGCCGCCCGCCGCGCTCGTCCGGCGTCGGGGCGTGGTTGGCGCGCAGGTCGTGCTGGAGCCAGCCGAGCAGGGTGTCGACCGCTGGCTCCGGCGTGGGGACCAGGTCCTCGCCGACACCGTCGAGCGTGCGGCGCAGCTCGCGGGCGTCGCGACCCAGGGAGGCGAGCAGCGGATGGCCGACGCGGTCGGCCGACGGGTCCTCGTCGCGGGGGACGACGCCACCGAGACCGGCGAGCTCGTCCCAGAGCGCAGGAGAGGGCTGGGGGAGGAAGAGGTGGACGTCGCGGTGCTCGCCGAGCGCGGTCAGCAGCTCGACCTCGGTGACCGGGATGCGGGTGTGGCCGAACAGCGAGAGCCGGTCGGGGAGCGGCAGGTCGTCGCCACCGTCGCGCAGCGCGCGGAGGGTGTCGGCGTGCCGCACGTCCGGGGG
>JBAWHI010000404.1:0-6341 GCA_049593675.1 Nocardioides sp. | reverse complement strand
GGCAGTCGGCCTCGGTGCGGTGGAGGTAGGACTGCACCACGGCGCCGGTCTCCGGGAAGTCCTTGCGCAGCTCGCGCAGGATCGCCAGCGTCGAGTCGGTGGTGGTGTGGTCCTCCATGTCGAGGGTGACCGTGGTGCCCGCGTTGCGCGCGGCACGGCAGATGGTGCGGGCGTTCTCCAGCGCGATCTTGTGCCCGTTCATCGGCAGGAACTGGCCGATCGCGCTGAGCTTGAGCGACACCTCGGCGCTGCGGGTCAGTCCCCGGGCCGCAAGCTGCTCGAGGAGGTCGAGGTAGGCCGTCACGGTGGCGTCGGCCTGCTCGGAGTCGAGCGTGTCCTCCCCGAGGAAGTCGAGGGTGACCCGCAGGCCCTCGTCCACCAGGTCGGCGGTCGCCTCGACCGCGGACTCCGTGGTCTCACCGGGGACATGGCTGCGGACGACGCCGGCCGAGACCGGCATCGCGCTGACCGCCTTCTTGACCATCGCGCTGCGGGCGAGGACGAGCAGCGGCTGACGGAGGAGCGACATGCCTCTCAGGCTACGACGCGGCCACCGAGAATCCGATTTCAGGGAGTACGCCGCGGCAGCGTCGCCGCGCCCAGGGCGAGCCCGACGACGGCGAACGCCGCGACCACGGCGAGGTCGATCCACACGTCGGTCGTCGCGGCGGTCTCGGTCAGCGTGGTCATCGCGTCGACGGCGTACGACAGCGGCATCACGTTGCTGATCCACTCGAGGACCTGCGGCATCTGGTCGCGAGGGACGAACAGGCCACAGAGCAGGATCTGGGGGATGACGATCGCGGGCATGAACTGGACCGCCTGGAACTCGGTCTGGGCGAAGGCACTGACGAACAGGCCGAGCGCCGAGCCGAGCACCGCGTCGACGACGGCGACGACGGTCAGCAGCCAGACGGGGCCCGCGACGTCGAGACCGAGAAGACCCACGCTCAGGCCGACCGCCAGCGCCGACTGGAGCGCCGCGATCACTCCGAACGCGATGCCGTAGCCGAGCAGGAAGTCGAGCTTGCCCATCGGCATCGCGAGCAGCCGCTCCAGCGTGCCGCTCGAGCGCTCGCGCAGGGTGGTCACGCTGGTCACCAGGAACATCACGATGAACGGGAACATCGCCAGCAGGGCGGGCCCGATCTCGTCGAAGTACGGCGTGTCCAGGTACATCCACCACAGCAGCGTGATGAGCAGGCAGGGCAGCACCAGCAGCATCGCCAGGGTGCGGGGGTCGCGACGCAGCTGGACCAGCACCCGGCCGGCGACGGCTCCGGCGATCCGGGGGTTCATCGGGCATCACCCTGCACGATCGCGAGGAAGGCTTCCTCGACGTCGTCGACGCCGACCGCCGCCTTGATCTCGCTGGGCGTCCCGTCGGCGATGATCCGCCCCTCTCGCATCAGCAGGAGCCGGTCGCACCGCTCGGCCTCGTCCATCACGTGGCTGGAGACCAGGACCGCGGTGCCGCGGTCGGCGAGGTCGTGGAAGAGGCCCCACAGGTCGACGCGCAACACCGGGTCGAGCCCGACGGTCGGCTCGTCGAGCACCAGCAGGTCGGGCTCGCCCAGGAGAGCGACGGCGAGGCTGACCCGGCTGCGCTGGCCGCCGCTGAGCCGACCCACGACGTGGTCCGCGTCGTCACCGAGGTCGACGACGTCGATCACCCGCGCGACGTGGTCTCGGGCCACGCCCAGCACCCGCGCGAAGAACCGGAGGTTCTCGACGACCGTGAGGTCGTCGTACACGCTCGGCGCCTGGGTGACGTAGCCGACCCGGCTGCGCAACGAGCTGCTCCCCGCCGGCTCCCCGAACGCGGTGACCGAGCCGCCCGCGACCTGCTGCACCCCGACCAGGCACCGCATCAACGTCGACTTGCCACAGCCGCTCGGGCCGAGCAGGCCGGTCACGCCGCCGCCGATGCCGAGGTCGAGGTCGGCCAGGACGACCCGGTCACCGCGCACCACCCGCAGCGCGTCGATCTCCACCGCGTTTTTCACCATGTGATGAATTATGCGGCCGTGCGTCGGCGCCCCGCAAGGGGTTGTCAGGGACTGCCCGACGTTGTCGGCCGTTGCAACGCCTGACAACGTCGGGAATCCCCGGTCGACCGGGGATTCATCCGTCGCTACGGAAGCGAACCCGTGAGGTACCGCTGGAGCGTCGGCCCGTAGATCGCGACCAGGTCCTCGGGCGGCAGGGAGGCGATCGGCTCGATCTCGAGCAGGTAGCGGGCGAGGATGAGCCCGACGATCTGGCTGGCGACCAGCGGCATCCGCATCTCGGGGCGGTCGATCCCGAGCGCGACGCCGACCGGGTGGAGCACCGTCGGCAAGAAGCCGTCTCGCAGCAGGCGCTGCCCGGACGGGTCGAGGATGCTCCGGGCCAGTCCGAGCAGCGGGAGCTGGAGGTCCGGGTCGTCCCAGACCGACAGGAAGACCCGCACCATCCGCTCGCCGGCGCCGTCCGGCCCCAGCGCCGCCACCTCCGCCAGCCGCTCGCGCGGGTCGATCGGCAGCTCGAGGGAGGCGAGGAACAGGTCGTCCTTGCTGCCGAAGTAGTGGTGCACCAGCGCCGCATCGACCCCGGCCTCGGCGGCGATCGAGCGCACCGAGGTCCCCGCGAACCCGTGGGAGGCGAACAGGGTCCGCGCAGCCGCCAGGATCGCGGCGCGCGTGTCCGGCGCCCCCGGTCGACGACCGCGACGGGGCGCCGTGGCGGTCACGGAGTCGTCACCGCGAGGTGCTCGCGGGCGAACTCCAGGGACTCGCGCAGATCGGCCTCCCGCTCGGCGGCGTCGCTGCACCTGCGGGTGTTGATCTCCAGGACGATCTCTCCAGCGAAGTCGGTCTTCGCGAGGTGGCGCAGGAAGGCGGCCGCGCCCATCGAGCCGCGACCGGGCACGAGGTGCTCGTCCTTCGCCGACCCGGTGCCGTCGGTCAGGTGGATGTGGCGCAGCCGGTCGCCGAGCCGCTGGGCCATCGCGACGGGATCGGAGTGCGCGATCGCGGCGTGCGAGAGGTCGATGGTCGTGTTCGCGTAGGACTCCTCCGACGGGTCCCAGCCGGGCAGGTACATCTCCATCCCCCGCTTGGTCGACGCCCGCCAGGGATACATGTTCTCGACCGCGAAGGCGAGGCCGGTCGACGCCTCGAGGGCCGCGATGCCGTCGACGAAGCCCGCGGCGTACGACTTCTGCCAGCGAAACGGCGGGTGCACCACGACCACCTCGGCGCCGACCGCCTTGGCCATCTCGGCGGAGCGCTCGAGCTTGCCCCAGGGCTCGGTGCCCCAGACGCGCTGGGTGAAGAGCAGGCACGGCGCGTGCACGGCGGTGATCGGGATGCCGTGATGCTCGGAGAGCTGCTTGACCGCCGACGTCTGCTGGCTGAGCGCATCGATCCCGACCATCACCTCGACGGCGTCGTAGCCGAGCGAGGCCGCGTAGCCGAAGGCGTGCGCGGAGGACTCGGGGTAGACCGAGACCGTGGAGAGGCCGATGCGCGGCGCCATCACATGATCGCCGCGATCTGGTCGAGCCGCTCGAGGATGACGCCCTCGCGCAGCGCCCAGGGGCAGATCTCCAGCGCGGGCAGCCCGAAGATGTCCATGACCGCCTCAGCGACCAGGGCGCCCGGGACCACCTGGTGGCTCCGGCTCGACGAGACACCCGGGAGGTCGGCGAGCTCCTCGCTCCCCATCGCCGTGAGCTTGGGGATCCACTCGGTCAGCGCTGCGAGCGGGAGCGAGCGCGAGACCAGTGGCCCGTCGGCCGAGGGCGCCGCGCCGCAGATGCGCGCCAGCGAGCGGAACGTCTTCGAGGTCGCGGCCGCATGGTCCGGCGTCCCGGCCCGCAGCAGCCGGCCGGCGTCGCGGGCGATCTCGGTGCGGATCTCCTTGCGCAGCACCCGCACGGCGTCGTCGTCGAGGGCCCCGGCGGCGAAGTGCTGGCGAGCCAGCCGCGCCGCGCCGAGCGGCAGCGACCACGCCACGTCGGGCTCCTCGTCGTCTCCACCGGCGATCTCCAACGATCCGCCCCCGATGTCGAAGACCGACAGCCGACCGGCGGACCAGCCGAACCACCGGCGTACGGCGAGGAACGTCAGCCGCGCCTCGTCCTCCCCGGAGAGCACCGCGATCTGCTGCCCGGTGCGCTCGTGCACCTCGGCCAGCACCGCATCGGAGTTGACGGCGTCGCGCACCGCCGAGGTCGCGAACGCGAGCATGTCCTCGCTGCCCTTGTCCTCGGCCACGAGCAGCGCCTCCGCGGTGAACCCGCACAGGGCGTCGATCCCCGCCTGGGACACGGCTCCGGTGCCGTCGAGGTGCTCGGCGAGCCGCAACGGCTCCTTGTAGGAGAAGGCCGGCAGCGGCGCTGCGCCGCGGTGGGCATCCACCACGAGCAGGTGCCCCGTGTTGGACCCGATGTCGAGGACGCCCAGCCGCATGGCTCCACGCTACTAGGACCCGGCAGCCACGTAGGGTCGAGGCATGCCCGAAGTCGACCTGGTGTTCCCCCGCGCGTTCGTCGAGTTCGTCAATCCTGACGACCCGTCGGAGGTGATGAGGTGCGACCTGACCTGGCTCACGTCGAGCTACATGTGCATCTTCGGCCAGGGCTGCCAGGGCATCTACGCCGATGCACCCGACGTCGGGTGCTGCACGCTGGGCGCACACTTCGCCGACAAGGACGACGAGAAGCGGGTCGCCGCCTACGTCGACATGCTCGACGAGAACCTCTGGCAGCAGAAGCCGGCGGGCAAGGTCCGCAAGCGGGACTGGATCGAGACCGACGACGAGGGTGAGCGCAAGACACTCGTCACGGTCGTCGACGGCCAGCAGGCGTGCATCTTCCACAACCGGCCGGACTTCGCCCCTCCGACGGGAGGCGGCGGCGCGGGCTGCGCCCTGCATGCCCTGGCGTTCGTGCTGGACAAGAACCCCGTCGAGACCAAGCCCGACGTGTGCTGGCAGCTGCCGATCCGGCGGACGTTCCGCGACGTCGAGCGCCAGGACGGCACCAGCTACACCGAGGTCTCGATCGGTGAGTACGACCGCCGCGGCTGGGGCCCGGGCGGGCACGACCTGGACTGGTACTGCTCCGGCAACACCGAGGCCCACGTCGCACGGGACGCCGTCTACGTCACCCATGAGGCCGAGCTGACCGCGCTGATGGGTCCGGCGGCGTACGCCGAGCTGGTGCGCCACTGCGAGGCGCACCTGCGGTCGCGGTCCGCCCTGGCGCTGCATCCGGCCGACCCGCACTGAGGCTCGGCCGGGGCGGCGGCCAGGCCTCTCGACATCAAGAGACACCGACCCCGGTGTCCGGCCGTCCGGGGAGAACGCGAGAATCAAGGCATGCGCCTGGACCATCTCTCTTTTGCCGCAGGACCGGATGGACTCGCCAGCACTGCCCAGCGCATCGGGGGGCTGCTCGGCAAGGACTTCGTCGACGGTGGCGTCCACCCTCGATTCGGGACCCGCAACATGACCCTGCCGCTCGCCGGCGACACCTACCTCGAGATCGTCGAGGTCCTCGACCACCCGGCATCGGACAAGGCACCGTTCGGCCAGGCCGTCCGCGCCCGCTCCGCACTCGGCGGCGGGTGGCTCGGCTGGGTCGTCGCGGTCAGCGACATCACCGTGGCCGAGCAGCGTCTCGGCCGTGAGGCCGCGAAGGGCAACCGGCACCGCCCCGACGGCAGCGAGCTGCTGTGGAAGCAGATCGGTGTCAACGGCCTGATCGCCGACCCGCAGCTGCCGTTCTTCATCGAGTGGAGCAGCCCGGCCGAGATGCACCCGAGCGCGGGTGCGGACCCGGCGTTCTCCCTCGCCTGCCTCGAGATCGCCGGCGACCCCCAGCGCGTCAGCGAGTGGCTCGGCGAGACCGTCGAGGCGCCGCTGGAGGACGTCAAGGTCGAGTGGGTCGCCCCCAACGGGACCCCCGGCATCCTCGCCGCTCAGGTGCAGACGCCGAACGGGCTCGTCCGGCTCTGAACGAGCAGGTCGACGCAGCAGGCGCACCGTCGGAGGACCGGCTCGAGCAGCTCGGGCGACCGACGCGCGAGGTCGTGACAGGCGCGTCGAGATGACCGGGATCGCCCCCGGGGCCCGACCCAGCCCCAACATCTGGCACCACACCGCGACCTACGAGGTCGAGAACCGAGCCGTCGACCCCGACGGTCGGATCGAGGCCGCGATGCGCGCAGTCGCCCCCTGGGACGGCCGCACCGTGCTCGATGTCGGGTGCGGGACCGGCTACCACCTGCCGCGGTTCGCGCGCACAGCCGCCGAGGTGGTGGGCGTCGAGCCGCACGCGGACCTCGTGGCGCTGG
>JBAWHI010000403.1:0-2133 GCA_049593675.1 Nocardioides sp. | reverse complement strand
TGGCGATGGTGTCCTCGTTGTGGACGGCGTTGAGCAACCGCTCGTAGGCGAGCCAGAGCAGCGCCATGCCCGGCGCCTCGTAGATGCCGCGCGACTTGGCCTCGATGATCCGGTTCTCGATCTGGTCCGACATCCCGAGTCCGTGCCGGCCGCCGATCACGTTGGCCTCGTGGACCAGGGCCACCGGGTCGTCGAAGCGGGTGCCGTTGATGGCCACCGGCCGGCCCTCCTGGAAGGCGACGGTGACGTCCTCGGGGAGGATCTCGACGGCGGGGTCCCAGAACTTGACCCCCATGATCGGCTCGACGGTCTCCAGCGACACGTCGAGGTGCTCCAGGGTCTTGGCCTCGTGGGTGGCGCCCCAGATGTTCGCGTCCGTGGAGTAGGCCTTCTCCTGCGAGTCGCGGTACGGCAGGCCCCGCTCGGTGAGCCACTGGCTCATCTCGGTGCGACCGCCGAGCTCGGTCACGAAGTCGTGGTCGAGCCACGGCTTGTAGATGCGCAGGTCGGGGTTCGCGAGCAGGCCGTAGCGGTAGAAGCGCTCGATGTCGTTGCCCTTGAACGTCGAGCCGTCGCCCCAGATGTCGACGTCATCCTCGTGCATCGCGCGGACCAGCATGGTGCCCGTGACGGCGCGCCCGAGCGGCGTGGTGTTGAAGTAGACGCGTCCGCCCGAGCGGATGTGGAACGCCCCGCACGCCATCGCGGCGAGGCCCTCCTCGACCAGCTGACGGCGGCAGTCGACCGCACGGGCGATCTCGGCGCCGTACTCCACGGCACGGTTGGGGACCCCGCTGATGTCGGGCTCGTCGTACTGACCGATGTCGGCGGTGTACGTGCACGGGATCGCGCCCTTGGCGCGCATCCAGGCCACGGCGACCGAGGTGTCCAACCCTCCCGAGAATGCGATGCCGACGCGTTCGCCGGCCGGGAGGGATGTCAGAACCTTGCTCACGTGGTGCCTTCCTTGTCTGCTGTCTGGAGGTGCGCGTCGGCCAGCGCCAGGAACCGGCGGGCGAGGTCGTCGCCGCCTTGCGGATCGCGGCCGATCACGAGCACGGTGTCGTCCCCGGCGATGGTGCCGAGGACCTCGGGGAACTCGGCCTTGTCGAAGGCCGAGGCGAGGAACTGGGCGGCGCCCGGCGGCGTGCGCAGCACGACCAGGTTGGCGCTGGCGTCGGCGCTCACGAGGAGCTCACCGCACAGCCGTGCCAGCCGGGCCGCCGCGGCAGCGGTCTCGCCGGGCGCCGCGGGTCGTCGGTCCCCGCCCTCGGCGGGTACGGCGTAGATCAGCGCGCCGGAGGCTGCCCGGACCTTGATCGCGTCGAGCTCGACCAGGTCGCGTGAAAGGGTCGCCTGCGTGACCCGCAGGCCGTTCTCGGCGAGCAGGTCGGCCAGCTCGGCCTGGGAGCGCACCTCCTGGTGGGTCACCAGCTCGACGATGCGCTGGTGGCGAGCGTTCTTGGTGGCGGGTCGGAGCACCGTGCTCATCTGGTCGCCTCCTCGAGCAGGAACATGAGGATCGCCTTCTGGGCATGGCGTCGGTTCTCGGCCTCGTCCCACACGACGCTCTGCGGCCCGTCGAGCACGTCGGCGTCGATCTCCTTGCCCCGGTAGGCCGGCAGGCAGTGCATCGCGATCGCGTCGGGCTTTGCCCGCTCGAACAGCGCGCTGGTCAAGGAGTACGGCGCGAACACCTCGGCGCGGGCCGCGGACTCGTCCTCCTTGCCCATCGAGATCCAGGTGTCGGTGACGACGACGTCGGCGCCGCGGACCGCCTCGGCCGGGTCGGGCACGTCGGCGACGCTGCCGCCGGTCGTGGCCGCGATCTGGTGCGCCCGCGCGAACATGTCGTCGGTCGGGACGTAGCCGTCGGGCGCGCTGACGCGTACGTGCAGGCCCGCGGTGGCGCCGGCCAGCAGCCACGAGTTGCCCATGTTGCAGGCGCCGTCGCCGAGGAAGGTCGCGGTGAGGCCGGCGAGCCGGCCGCGGTGCTCGCGCACGGTGAGCAGGTCGGCCAGCAGCTGGCAGGGGTGGAAGTCATCGGTGAGGGCGTTGACCACCGGAACCCCGGCATGGGCGGCCATCGTCTCCAGGGCACGCTGGGTGAAGGTCCGCCAGACGATCGCGCTG
>JBAWHI010000402.1:0-2104 GCA_049593675.1 Nocardioides sp. | reverse complement strand
CAGGCGGCGAGCGGCATCATGCGGCACCGCTTCGCGGTGACGAACTGGCTGACCGCCGCCTACCGCACCGTCCAGCTCGTCGCCCGGCAGACCACGCGGCTCGGTGGCACCCTGCCGCGCAAGGTCTCCACCGGCGAGGTCGTCGCGATCGGCACCAACGACCTGTCGCACCTCGGTCAGGTGATGGACGTGTCGGCCCGGTTCGCCGGCGCCATCGTGTCGTTCGTCCTGGTCTCCGTCATCTTGCTGCAGACGTCGATGACCCTCGGCCTGATCGTGCTGGTCGGCGTCCCCCTGCTGATGCTGGGGGTCGCTCCCCTCCTCGGTCCGCTCCAGCGGCGCGCGGCGCACCAGCGACACCTGATGGGCGCGCTGTCCAACACGGCCAGCGACATCGTCGGCGGGCTCCGGGTGCTGCGCGGCATCGGCGGCGAGGAGGTCTTCCACGACCGGTACGCCGAGCAGTCCCAGACGACGCGACGCTCGGGCGTCCAGGTCGCCAAGCTGCAGTCGGTGCTGGACGCCCTCCAGGTCTTCCTGCCCGGACTGTTCGTGGTCGTCGTCGTCTGGATCGGCGCCCGGTACGCCGTGCAGGGCGAGATCTCTCCCGGCGAGCTCGTGGCCTTCTACGGCTACGCGGCCTTCCTGATGATCCCCTTGCGGACCGCGACCGAGTACGCCAACAAGTTCATCCGGGCTCGGGTCGCGGCGGCCCGCGTGTGCCGCGTGCTCGCCCTCGACCCCGACGTCATGGAGCCGAGCGACCCGGTGACGCCGCCACCGGCCGGCGCCGAGCTCACCGACGCCCGCACCGGTCTGCAGGTGCGTCCGGGCGTCCTGACCGCGATCGTCAGCGACCAGCCCGACGACTCCGCGCTGCTGGCGGATCGGCTCGGCATGACCGCCGCACCGGTCGACGACGACGTCGCCCTCGACGGGATCCCCCTGCCCGCGCTCGACCCGGAAGACGTGCGTCGACGGATCCTGGTCTCGGACACGGCGGCGATGCTCTTCTCGGGCCGCCTCGGCGACCGGCTCGACGTCACCGGAGGCGGAGACGTGGTGCGAGCGCTCGACACGGCGTCCGCAGCCGACATCTTGGATGCGCTCCCCGACGGCCTCGACACGCTCGTCGCCGAGCGCGGTCGCACCTTCTCCGGCGGGCAGCGTCAGCGTCTGGTGCTGGCCCGGGCCCTGGCCGCCGACCCGGAGATCCTGGTGCTGGTCGAGCCGACCTCGGCGGTCGACGCGCACACCGAGGCCCGGATCGCGGCCCGCCTGCGCGACCACCGCGCCGGCCGGACCACCGTCGTCACCACCACGAGCCCGCTGATGCTCGACTCGGCCGACGTGGTGGCGTTCCTGCGCGCAGGCCGGATCGTCGCGACCGGCACCCACGCCGGCCTGCTGGACACCGACGTCGACTACCGCCGCGTCGTGACCCGGGAGACGGAGTCCGACCTCGCCGTGAGCGAGCTGTCGTCGAGGGGGGTCCGCGGATGAGCACCACGAGCCACCTGCCCGTCGCCGACAGCCGAGCCGTCCGGCGCTACGCCGTGTCGCTGGCACGGCGGCACCCCGGCATGCTCTACGGCGCGCTCACCCTCCACATCGGCGCCGCACTGGCGGCTCTGGCCGCGCCGTGGCTGCTCGGCGACCTGGTCCAGGCGGTCCAGGACGGCACCACGGTCGGGCACGTCGACAAGATCATCGCGCTGCTGGCCGGCTTCCTGCTGGTCCAGACCGTGCTCACCCGCTTCGCCCGCTACGTGAGCCAGGTGCTCGGCGAGCAGGTGCTGGCCGAGCTGCGCGAGGACTTCGTCGACAACACGCTGGCGCTGCCGGTCGGTGTCGTCGAGGCGGCCGGATCCGGCGACCTGATGACCCGCACCAGCCGCGACGTCGACCAGCTCGGCTGGTCGGTGCGGATGGCGCTGCCCGAGTGGACCATCGCGGTGGTCACCGCGATCGTCACCTTCATCGCGGCGATCAGCGTCGGCTGGTGGGTCGCACTCCCCTGCCTGCTCGGCGTCCCGCCGCTGGTGATCGGCCTGCGGTGGTACCTCAAGCGCGCCAAGGCCGGCTACCTGCGCGAGAGCGCGAC
>JBAWHI010000401.1:0-2141 GCA_049593675.1 Nocardioides sp. | reverse complement strand
ACGTTGTCCAGCGAGGTGGACCCGGTCACCGAGCACACCTCCAGACCCTGGATGTCGTCGACCGAGGTGATGTCACTGCCCGTCTTCACCATCAGCTGCTGGCCGGTGATGAAGTAGGGCCCGGTCTGCCCGACGACCTCTCGGCGCTCATCTGTGATCGAGTAGGACGCCAGCACGAGGTCGACCTCGCCGGCCTGGAGGAACGGCTCCCGGTTGTCGGAGATCGTCTCCTTCCACTCCACGTTCTCGCTCTCGGGGTCGATGCCGAGATCGGCGACCAGGAGCTTGGCGATCTCGATGTCGAAGCCCGAGGGGACGTCGTCGGTGGCGCCCTTGAACCCGAGTCCGGGCTGGTCGTACTTCACACCGACGACGACAGTGCCGTCCTCGGCGATCGCCTTCATCTGTGTCCCGTCGTCGAAGTTGTCGGCGGCGTTCTCGACCGCGTCCACGTCGCTCGCCTCACTGTCGCTGCCGGCGTCGCCGCACGAGGCGAGGCTGAGTGCCAAGCCAGTGGCCACGGCGGCCACCGCCATCCGATGAAATCGCATCTGTTTCTCCTTCTGTGCCGAGCCGGTGAACCGGCTGGTCGTGGGTGCTGGGTCAGTGCTTGAGGATCTTTCCGAGGAAGTCCTTGGCTCGGTCGGTCTGTGGGTTCGTGAAGAACTCCTCGGGAGTGTTCTCCTCGACGATGGCGCCATCGGACATGAAGAGGACCCGATCGGCAGCAGTGCGGGCGAACCCCATCTCGTGGGTGACCACCACCATCGTCATTCCGCCCTGGGCGAGGTCGACCATGACGTCGAGGACTTCCTTGATCATCTCGGGGTCGAGCGCCGAGGTCGGCTCGTCGAAGAGCATCACCTTCGGGTCCATGGCCAGTGCCCGGGCGATGGCGACGCGCTGCTGCTGCCCGCCCGAGAGCTGAGCGGGGTACTTCTCGGCCTGATGCTCGATGCCGACCCGCTTCAGCAGCTCCATGGCGCGGGTGTCTGCATCCTTCTTCGCGATGCCTCTGACCTTGATCGGTCCCAGCGTCACGTTCTCGAGGATCGTCTTGTGGGCGAAGAGGTTGAAGCTCTGGAAGACCATCCCGACCTCAGCACGGAGGCGGGCAAGCGCCTTGCCCTCCTGGGGCAACGGCTCGCCGTCCAGAGTGATGTCGCCCTTGTCGATGGTCTCGAGCCGGTTGATGGCGCGGCAGAGTGTGGACTTGCCGGACCCGGACGGCCCGATGACGACGACGACCTCACCCTTCTTGATGGTGACGTCGATGTCCTGGAGGACATGCAGGTCGCCGAACCACTTGTCGACGTGGTCGAGCACGACCAGTGGGTCACCGGTCGACCGTGCCGATGGAGACGAAGCTAGGTCGGTCATGCGCAACGACACTAGCCACAAGTCACCCGAATCGGCCATGGCAGGGCCGGGGTTTGTCCGAGACAGAGACCCAACCGTGATCCGGTTCCAGGCTGGATCAGCCGGTGGATCAGGTCGCAGCGGTGAGGAAGATCGGGTTGGTCATCGCCACCATCGTGGTGCCCCGGCGCACCTCGGCCCGCACGAACCGCGTCCCTCCCGGCACCTCGCTCTCGAGGACCAGACGGCCCTCGGCGTCGGCGCTCGCAGTGCCGTACGACCTGGCCCACGGCCCGATCAGGGTGCCGACCGCGTCCGGCACACCCGAGACCTCCAGGCGTACGGCGACCTGTTCGTCAGCGGTGCTGGGGACGTGGTCGCCGCACTCACCGGTGACCTCGTCGAGGCTCGCGGTGAAGGCGAGGTCCACGCCAGAGGAGTCGGTGAGCCAGGAGTGGCCCTGCCGGTAGCCGTCGATGATGGCGGTGGCCGACAGCGACTCGGAACGGACCACCGTCTGTGCCCTGCCGATCGTCTGCTCCTGCTTGTGGGTGTCCGAGTTGCCCACCGCGGCCTTGAAGACACCCTTCGACAGCAGCGTGTGCCAGCGCGCGACGGCCTTGTCGTTGGCGACGGCGTTGATGCCGCTCCACGATCCGTTCCAGACCTCGATCGCGTCCATCTCGTCGAAGTTGTAGCCGAAGCCCCAGGTGATGCCGTCACCGAACTGGTAGGGGTGGGCGGCGATCGAGAGCCCGCCCAGCCTGCGGACCTTGCGGGTG
>JBAWHI010000400.1:0-6423 GCA_049593675.1 Nocardioides sp. | reverse complement strand
GCTTCGATCGCCTCCTGCCGCGCGGACTCGCGCGCGGCGGCCAGGACGATAACGGGGTTGACGGTGAGCGGGTTCATGGCTCCTCCTCGGCGGGCCGGCTACGCCCGGACCGAGGCCGCGGCCGCGCTGCGCTCGAGAGCGGTCCGCGCGACGTGGGCTGCTCGGAGGGCGCGGTCGTTGCGGGCGCGGGCGGTGCGGACAGATCGTGCCTGAGGCGTGGTTCGGATGGTCATGCCGATCAGGAGCGGCGTCCGCCTCCCCAGATACCTGCGAGATCCCCCTCAGCGGCGACGAGCGGCGGATGGTGCCCGAAGGGCACCCGGTCGGCGTGACCGAGGGCGGCCAGCACACTCGGCAGGATCGCCTTCGCGGTGCGCCGGTAGCCGGCCCCCGAGGGGTGGAACCGGTCGAGGGAGAACATCTCGTCGGGCTGAGCGAGGAAGAACGGGCCGACCACCTCGGCGAGGCCGACCGCGCGTCCACCCAGCTCGGTCGTCACCTCCCGCTGGACCGAGGCCAGCTGTCGAGAGGCGCGGGAGCCCAGACCGCGCAGAGGCTGCCTCAGCGCGTGGAGCGCGCCGAGGTCCGGGCAGGTGCCGACGACGACCTCCGCCCCGGAGCCCCGCAGGGCCTCGATGGTGGTCGCCAGGTGGCGACGCGAGTCGGCTGTGCGCACCCGGTGGATGACGTCGTTGCCACCCACCACGATGACGGCGACGTCCGGCACGTAGCCCACCGGCAGTGCAGCCAGCTGGCCCGCCAGGTCCGAGCTCTCCGCCCCGACGGCCGCCGCCGTGTGCAGTCGGACGGAGCGGTGGGTGGCCTTGGCCAGCCGGCTGGCCAGCTCAGCCCCCAGCGTCTCCTTGGGGCCGTCGGCCCCCAAACCTGCCGCGATCGAGTCGCCGAGCAGCAGGAGCTCGACCGGGTCGCCGTACTTGCTCTTGTAGACCCGGTCCGAGACGAACGCCTCCTCACCGAGCGGCTTGCCGATCATGGCCCGAGCGGCCGCCGCCTGGCGGCGCAGGCCGTACGCCGACACGCCGGCCGCGAGCGCAGCACCGATCGCGACCAGGCCGGTCGGGCCGGCGACACGACGGAGCGACCGGATGCTCATCGCGCCACCGAGGCGCCGTGGCGAGGCAGCGGGGACCGACATGGATCCACGCCATCACCGGCACCGGTCCGCACTGTCACGACCCGTCGGCCGTGGCGTGACCGGCGGGTGTACAGCGTGGGAATCGAGGCGGCGGCGCGCCACCCAGACTTGGTCGACTGTTCAGAGCCACGACCGGTCCCGGGCCGCCAGCCTCCCTAGCGTGAGCGCGTGATGAACCCGTGATCAGACGTGGCGCTCTCGGCTCCGTCCTGGTGCTGCTCGGCGGGCTCGTCACCCAGATGATTCCGGCGGCGAACCCGGTGGCGTCCGCTCCCCTGCTCCAGCCGCTGCGCGAGTCGTCCTCGGGTCGGATGGTGGGCCTGTTGGTCGTGGTCGCCGGCCTCACCCTGATCGGTTCGGCCTGGCTGCGGCTGATCGCCGCCACCCACCCCGACACCGGGGCCGGACTCGAGAGCAGGGTCCGTCTCGCGCGCCTGGCCGCCCTGGCCTGGAGCCTGCCGCTGCTGCTCGCGCCGCCCCTGTTCAGCCGCGACGCATGGAGCTATGCGGCCCAGGGAGCGCTCACGCGCATGCATCTCTCGCCCTACGTCTGGACACCGAGCATCCTCGACGGCCAGATCCGGGACGCGGTCGACCCGCTCTGGATGGACACGCCGGCGCCATACGGGCCACTGCCGCTCGCCTGGGGCGCCGGGGTCGCCTCCATCACCGACAGCCCGTGGCTGATGGCCGTCGGGCACCGGACACTCGCCCTGATCGGGCTGGCGCTGCTCGCCTGGGCCACCCCCCGCCTGGCGCGCGCCGCCGGACAGGACGCCGCCCGCGCGTCGGCGCTGGTGCTCGCCTCACCGCTGACGATCGCCCACGGCGTCGGCGGCGTCCACAACGACCTGGTGATGGCCGGGCTGATGGCCATGGCGCTCGCGGTGACGCTGCAGCGCTGGTGGGTCCTCGGGGCGGTGCTCGCCGGTGCCGCCGCGGCGGTCAAGCTGCCCGGGGGGCTGGTCGGCATCGGCGTGGCGCTGGCCTCGTTGCCCCTCGCGGCGGCCTACGTCCCCCGGCTGCGCCGGCTGGTCTCGGTGGGGGCGATCGCCGTGGCGACGCTGGTCGGCTCCGGCGTTGCGATCGGTGTCGGCATCGGGTGGATCCATGCGCTCGGCGCTCCGGCGTCGATCGCCACTCCGCTGTCGCTGACCACCCAGGTCGGCCGGCTGGTCGGCCAGGTCGACGAGGTGCGCACCCTGGGCCTCGCGGTCGTCGCCGCGGGTCTGGTCCACTTCGCGATGCGCGGCCGCACCGGCGACCCGGCGGCGGCCGTCCGCGGGGTCGCGATCGCGACGACTGCGCTCGTGGTGCTCAGCCCGGCCGTGCGGGAGTGGTACCTCCTGTGGGCGTTGCCGTTCCTGGCGGCGGTCCCCTGGCGTCGTCCGATCGAGCAGCTGATCCGCGACCTCGCGCTGGTGCTGGGGATGGTCGCACCCCTCGACTCGTCCCTGCGTGGGGCGCCGGCGGAAGTGATGCTGGTGCTCGGGCTGGTCGTCCTGGCCGTCATCCGCCTGCGGCGTCAGGCCGGCCGGACCCAGCCCACGTCGGGCACGTCGGTGGCGGCATGAACCGCGAGCATCTCTGCCACCGTCTGCTGCCAGGGGAAGCGATCGGCGCGCCGGCGGGCAGCCAGGCGGGTCGCGGCTCGCGGACGATCGGCCAACCGGAGCACCGCGTCGGCGAGTGACGCGGCATCCGGCCGCCCCCACTCCCCGCACGTCTCGTCGACGAGCTCGCGAGCGCCCCCGGCGTCCGCGGTGACCACCGGCGTCCCGGAGGCGAGCGCCTCGAGCACTGCCAGCCCGAAGGTCTCGGCGGGGCACACCGACAGGGCAGCGTCCGCGCGGGCGATCCTGGCCGCGAGGTGGGCGCGGCTCGCGACGTGGCCGTGGAAGACCACGGGGGCGGAGCCGGCGAGCCGTTCGAGCTCGCCGCGCTGCGGGCCGTCGCCGTACACGTCGAGGCGCACGGCCACCCCTCGCCGGTGCAGCTCGACCGCCGTCGCGACCGCGAGGTGGGGGCTCTTCTCCCGCGACAGCCGACCCACGTGCACGAGCTGCAGGACCTCCCCGGTGGCTCCGGAGGGGGACGGGTGGAACACGTCGAGATCGACACCGAGCGGCACCCGGTGGATCGGGGTGCCGGCACGAGTCGCCAGAGCGGCGAACTCCCCGGTCGCGTATGCGGAGGTGACCACGATGGCGTCGAACTGGCGGACCAGGATCCGGTTGAGCGCACCGATCGACACCACCGACGTGGTCGCCCGTCCGGTCCGGAGGGCGAGCATGGCGTCCAGCCGCTCGTGGGAGAACAGCACCGAGCGGACCCCGTTGCGCCGGGCCCAGCGGGCGACCGGCAGGAGGGTGAGCTTGTCGGACACCTCGACCGAGGTCGGGCCGAAGCCCTCGAGGGCCTCGAGCACCCGCCACGGTTCGACGATCAGCCGGTAGCCTCCTCCGACCTGAGGAGCCCGCAGCTGCACGACGTCGCCGTGCTCGGTGGCGTACCGGGCGTCGCGGGACCCCGGCACGACGAGCACCCGCTCCGCTCCGGCGGCCACGTAGCCGGCTCCGAGCGCGGCCACCGCGTTCTTCATGCCTCCCGACGTGGGCCCGATGAAGTTGGCCAGCTGAGCGATCCGCACGGTCAGGCGGCGGCGGCGAGCGCGCGGTCCAGGACCGCCCGGTAGTGCACGTCGGACAGCTCCTTCACGACGTTCGTCCAGCTCCGGCCGGCGAGCCTCGAGGCGGCCCGGTCCGCCAGGTCGCGACGGAGCTCAGGATCCCCGACGAGCACGCTCACGCACTCGTGCAGCGAGGCGAGGTCGTCGGCGGGGTCGAAAAGCAGCCCGGTGACGCCGGGGTCGACCAGGTCGAGCGGACCACCGGCGGCCGGAGCGACCACCGGGACGCCGCTCGCCTGGGCCTCCTGCACCGTCTGGCAGAAGGTCTCGCTGTCGCCGGTGTGCACGAACACGTCGAGGGTGGCGAAGGCGGTGGCGAGCTCGTCGCCGCGGAGCAGTCCGGTGAACACCGCACCCGGGAGCTGCCGCTCCAGCTCGACGCGAGCAGGCCCCTCGCCGACGACCACCAGCTGGATGCCGGGTATGTCGGCGAGGGCGGCCAGGCGGTGCACCTGCTTCTCGTGTGCGAGCCGGCCGACGTAGCCGACGGCGGTCCGGCGAGCGTCGGTCCAGTCCCGGTGCAGGTCCGCGCTGCGGCGCGACGGGTCGAACTGGTCGAGCGCGACGCCTCGGCGCCACAGGTGGAGGTCGGGCACGTGCAGTCCGGCGAGCTGGCCGAGCGATGCCGTCGAGGGTGCCAGCGTGCGGTCCGCGCGACGGTGGAGGTGACCGACCCACTGGTCGAGGATCACGTCGGCACGGACGCCGTACTGCCGGGCGAAGCCGGCCACGTCGGTCTGGTAGACGGCGACGGTCGGCACACCCAGCCTCCGGGCCGCGCGCAGCCCGAGGTAGCCGAGCGCGATCGGGGAGGCGAGGTGGAGCAGGTCGGGACCGAACCGGTCCAGGCTGCGTCCGACCGAGGAGTCGGGCAGGCCGATCGGGAACTCGCGGTAGCCGGGCAGTCCGACCGAGCGGACCCGCACGACCGGGGTCTCGCGATGGTGGGCCGGACCCGGTCCGGGTGCGATCACCAGCGTCTCGTGTCCGGCCGCGCTGAGCTCCTCGACCACGTGCCGCACCGTGTTGGAGACGCCGTTGACCTGGGGCAGGAAGGACTCGGTCACGATCGCGACGCGCATGGACCCACCGTGAGCAGCACCGGTGAACGGCCGGTGACCGCACCGGGAGGGTCGCGCGAAGTCGCGGCGGCGATCTGTGCCGGCCGGCGCTACCCCGCGGCGTACTCGCGCGCGATCGCGGCGCCGAGCCGCGCGTTGTGGCGCACGAGCGCGATGTTGGCGGTGAGCGAGGCGCCGCCCGTGATCTCGACGATCCGGCCGAGGAGGTACGGCGTCGCGTCCTTGCCGTGGATCCCGAGCCGGTCCATGTCGGCGAGCGCCTGCTCGATGATCACGCCGATCTCGTCGGCGGGGATCTCGTCCTCGACCGGGATCGGGTTGGCGATCACGAGTCCGCCGTCGAGCCCGAGGCTCCACTTGGCGCGCATGACCGCCGCGATCTCCGCCGCAGAGTCCGCCCGGTTGGGCGCGGCGTAGCCGCTGCTGCGGGAGTAGAAGGAGGGGAACTCGTCGCTGCCGACGGCGAGGACCGGCACGCCGAGGGTCTCGAGCGTCTCCAGGGTGAGGCCGATGTCGAGGATGGACTTCACGCCGGCGGAGACGACCGCGACCGAGGTCTGCCCGAGCTCGGTGAGGTCCGCGGAGACGTCGAAGCTCTGCTGGGCGCCGCGGTGCACGCCGCCGAGCCCCCCGGTGACGAAGACCCGGATCCCCGCGAGCGCGGCGAGGCGCATCGTCGCCGCGACCGTCGTGGCGCCGTGGGTGCCGCGCGCGATCACGAACGGCAGGTCGCGCACGCTCACCTTGGTGACGTCCTCGTGGCTGGCGAGCAGCTCGAGGTCGTCGGCGCCGAGGCCGATCCGTGGGCGGCCGTCGAGGACCGCGATCGTCGCCGGCACCGCGCCGTGCTCGCGGATGATGCCCTCCACCTCGGTCGCCATGGCGACGTTCTGGGGGTACGGCATGCCGTGGCTGATGATCGTGCTCTCCAGCGCCACGACCGGGGTGCCGTCGCGCAGGGCGTCGGCGACCTCGTCGGTCACGGTGAGCAGGTCGGGGGTCGGGGTCACAGGAGGCTCCTGACGAGTCGGTCGGTGAGGTCGGGGCGGACGGTGTGGGGGCTCGCCACGGTCAGGGCGGCGGCGGCATGGCCGTAGGACGCCGCCTCGTCGGGCTCCTCGCCCGTCAGCAGCGCGTGGCAGAAGCCGGCCAGCATCGCGTCGCCCGCGCCGGTCACGTCGGCGACGTCGGCGGCCACGGCGGCCAGCCGCTGGGCCCCCTCCGGCGTGCTGAGCAGCGAGCCGTCCGCGCCCAGCCGGACCCAGACGATCTCGACGCCGCGATCGTGCAGCGCCTGCACAGCACGCTCGACCTGACGGTCCGTGCGGGTCGGGAGGTCGGTGAGGGCGGCGAGCTCGTCGCGGTTCGGGGTGATCGCGTGGAGGGGGTGGGCCGAGGTGACCAGGGAGGCGAGCGCGGCGGCCTTGGGCACGCTGACCGGCTCGAGCACGACGCGGGCGCCGGCCGCCGTGGCCAGGTCGAGCGCGAGGCCGAGC
>JBAWHI010000399.1:0-2785 GCA_049593675.1 Nocardioides sp. | reverse complement strand
CCGGTCGCCGCGCTGGGGTCCCTGATCTGGTCCCGCCTCACCTGGCAGGAGTGGACGGCCTACGCGTTCGTCGGCGCCGGGCTCGTCGAGCTCACCCAGGGGCTGCTGCTGCCGGACCGCTCGGCGACGTTCAGCGACGTGGTGGCGAACACGCTCGGAGGGCTGATCGGCGCGGCGGTGGTGGCCGTCGTTCGTCAGGGACGCGGCTCGTAGGTCGCCCACTTCGTCCAGTAGTCGCCGTTGTCGGGGCCGTAGTCGGAATAGCGAGGGTTGCGGAGCCAGGCCGAGTAGAACGCCCGCACCTTCGTCCCGCCCACCTCCAGGCAGCGGCGCGGGATCGTCAACGTGACCCGGTGGGCCCGCAGCACCGGTCGCGCTCGAGGGCAGGAGACCTCCTGCGCCCCGCCGACGTTGGTGCCGAGCAGCGCCAGCTGGATCCGGACCTTCAGTCGACCGGCCCGGCGCTCCACGCCGACGACGTAGCCACGGCGCGCGCGGTCGACGTCGAGCCCGGCCTGCACCTGTCCGAGCCGGCGAGCCACCGCACGTCGGAAGTCCCACTCCAGACGCACCTTCTCCGGACCGTTGGCGATGGTGAACCAGGTCAGGTCGGCCCGCCCGGTCCGAGCCTCACGACGCCGGTCGCGGGTGTCGATCGTCCCGGTGCTGTTGTGCACCTCGAACGTTCCCGAACGAGCCGCCGTCTCGTAGCGGCCGGAGCTGAACACCCGCACGATCTCGAACCGGTAGCTTCCCCGCTCCGCGAGCTGGCCACCGAACACGCGCCCGTCCCACGTCCACGTCCGCTCGGCCTGCGACGCCTCGACCGCGCCCAGCCGCTGCTCCGCCCAGATCCCCCGCCCCCGGACCACCTGGATCCGGTAGCGGGCGGCGCGCTCGACGGTGTAGGTCAGCGTCGCCGAGCTCGCCGCCTGCCGGTCGGCCGGGTCCGGCCAGATCTCGTCGGGCGTCGTCGAGACGACCCGCGCGTCGGGCGCCCCGCGCTGGTCCGCCACCGTGTGCGATACCGCGGGGGTGTGGCGGTCCGGCCCGGCGCTCGCAGGCACGGCTCCTCCGACCAGTGCGGTCGGGACGAGCAGGGCCAGGCAGATCAACAGCCTCATGAGGCCTCCTCCAGCAGGGGCAGTACGACGGTGAAGCAGCTGCCGGCGCCGACCTCGCTGGTGACCCGGACCTCGCCGCCGTGGGCCTGGACGATCGCGCGCACGATGTTGAGGCCGAGACCGGCGCCGGGGAACATCCTCTCCTGCGCCTCGCGACCGCGCACGAATCGGCCGAACAGCCGGTCCAGGTCGTCGGGAGCGATGCCGATGCCGGTGTCGGCGACCTCGAGCTCGATCGCGTCGTCGGTGCGGCGAAGTGTCGCCGACACGTTCCCGCCGGGCTCGGTGTACTTCAGCCCGTTCGAGAGCAGGTTGTCGACGACCTGCCGGATCCGCTGGGGATCGACGGACGCGACCAGGTGGTCGGGCGCCTGCGCCGACAGGGCGACGTCACTGGTCTGCGCCATGGGCGCCGCGGCCTCGATCGCCTCGTGGAGCAGGACGCCGATGTCCGTCTCGGCACGGATCACCTCCAGGCCCCCCTCGCTGGCCTGCGCCACATCGAGGAGGTCGGAGACCAGTCCGCGCAGCCGGGCGGCGTTGCGCTCGGCGACCTCCACCTGCTCGATCACGTCGGTCGGCAGGTCGGAGCGCTCGACCAGCAGCTCGAGGTAGCCGAGCACCGCGGTCAGCGGCGTGCGCAGCTCGTGCGAGACCGCCGCCACGAACTCGTCCTTGACCTCCAGGGCTCGCATGAAGTCGGTGACGTCGGTGTAGGCCAGTGCCGCGCCGGTGAGGTCGCCGCAGGGATCGCGCACGCTGCGCGAGGAGACGGACAGGGCCCGCCGCTGACTCGGGTCGGCGCCCACCCAGATCCGCCGGTCGTCGAACTCCTCACCCTGCGCGGCCCGGTGGGTCGGCATCTCCTCGCTCGGGAGCGGGGTGACGCCGTCGGCGGCGTACACGGCTCCGAGCTGGCCGGCGACGCCGTGGTGACCGTCGGGGAAGGCCAGCGCCATGAAGTCGCGATGCCGTCGGTTGATCGACTCATAGTTGCCGTCCCGGTCGATGAGGACCAGGCCGACGTCCACGGAGTCGTAGACCGCCTCGGCCATCCGACGCTGCCGGTCGATCAGGTCGTTGGCCGCCTGAAGCCGCAACTCGTTCTCGCGCTGGGCGGTGACGTCGAGGATCTGGGAGATGAAGTGGATCGGTCGCCCGAGGGGGTCGCGCAGCAGCGCGACCGACAGGTCGCCCCAGACGACCACCCCGTCCGAGCGCAGGTAGCGCTTGCGGATCCGGTAGGACGTGCGCCGGCCCGCCAGCGTGTCCTCGACCAGCGCCACGTCGGTGGCGAGGTCCTCGGGGTGGGTGATCTCCTGGAAGGTCAGTCGGCGCAGGTCGGCGGCGGGGTAGCCGAGCATGTCGCACAGCGCCCGGTTGACCGCGAGCAGCCGACCGTCCGGCCCGACCAGGGTCATCCCGACCGGTGAGTGCTCGAGGGTCAGCCGCCACAACTGCTCGCCCTCCGAGAGGCGTTCGACCACGTCAGCCCCCTGCGAACGGCGGCAGGAACTCGACCGAGGACCCCGGTTGGACGACCACCCCGCCCGGATCCTCGCGGTTGACCGGGCGGTCGCCGACCAGCGTCGAGCAGATCTGGAGCACGGCCGGCAGGTCGGTGTCGGGGTGCAGCGCGACCGCGCGACTGACCACCTCGG
>JBAWHI010000398.1:0-6415 GCA_049593675.1 Nocardioides sp. | reverse complement strand
AGCCGCGACCGGCGTGTCGAGACCAAGGCGCCAGCGGACCCGCTGACGGTGGTCGAGCGAGCCGCGCGGGCGAGTGCCGAGGGGTCAGCCGGCCCGCTGGTCGGCCGGCACGCCGCGCTCGCCCGAGTCAGTGAGGCGCGCCTCCTCGGCGGCCCGCTCCTCCAGGTCCGCGCGACGGGTCGTCTCCAGCATCGACTGCGCGGCGTCGTACACCCCGGGGTCGGAGACCAGGTCGGCCGCCCCGCGCTTGAGGCGACTGAGCGCGCTGCGGGCGAAGATCTGCTGCTCGGTGGTGGTGCGCTCGGAGCGGCCGCGGCCGATGAACGAGACGAACCAGTGCAGCAGCGCCGTGATCCGGTTCTTGAAGCCGGTGATGTAGATGAGGTGCAGCGCCAGCCACATCAGCCAGGCGAGCACGCCGGTGAGCCGGAGCTTGCCGATCAGCGCGACGGCGCGGAAGCGGCTGATGATCGCCATCGAGCCCTTGTCGAAGTAGTGGAACGGACCCTCCGACGGCTTGGCCTTGAGCCGGTTGTCGATCTCCTTGGCGGCGTACTTGGCGCCTTGGATGGCGACCTGCGCGACGCCAGGCAGGTTGTCCAGCGCGATCATGTCACCGACGACGAAGACCTCGGGGTGGCCCGGGAGGGTGAGGTCGGAGTTGACCGAGATCCGGCCGGCGCGGTCGAGCGGGGCGCCGGTCTGCTCCGAGAGCGTGCGCCCGAGCGGGTTCGCCTGGACGCCGGCGGCCCAGATCTTGGTGACGCTGTCGATGCGCTCGACCCGACCGTCCTTGAACTTCATCTCGATGCCGCGCTCGTCGACGTCGGTGACCATTGCGCCGAGCACCACCTCGACGCCGAGCTTCTCGAGCTCCGCCTTGGCCTTCTCCCCGAGCTTGTGCCCGAACGGCGGCAGCACCTGCGGGGCGGCGTCGACCAGGACGACCCGGGCGTGGCGGGAGTTGATCGCCCGGAAGTCCTTCTTGAGGGTGCGATGCGCGAGCTCCGCGATCTGACCGGCCATCTCCACGCCGGTCGGACCGGCGCCGACGACCACGAAGGTCAGCAGGTGGTCGACGTTGTCGCCTCGGGTCGCGCCGAGCTCGGCCATCTCGAACGCGCCGAAGATCCGACCGCGCAGCTCCAGCGCATCGTCGATGCTCTTCATGCCGGGGGCGAACTCGGAGAAGTGGTCGTTGCCGAAGTAGGACTGGCCGGCGCCGGCGGCGACGATGAGGGAGTCGTACGGCGTGACCGTCTCTCGTCCGAGCACCTGCGAGGTGACCGTGCGCGCGTCCAGGTCGATGTCGGAGACCTCCCCGAGCAGCACCTGCGCGTTGTCCTGACTGCTGAGGATCTCGCGGGTCGGCGGCGCGATCTCGCCCTGGGAGAGGATGCCGGTCGCCACCTGGTAGAGCAGCGGCTGGAAGAGGTGGTGGGTCGTCTTCGCGACCATCGTGACGTCGACGTCGGCGCGACGCAGCGCCTTGGTCCCGAACAGCCCCCCGAACCCGGAGCCGATCACCACCACCTGGTGGCGCTCGGTCCCCGACGGGGACGTGGGTGCTGGCTGCTGGGCTGCCATGCCGGACCTTTCGAGACGGAGATCGGGTGACTACTGGAACAGCGCGTTCCGACCCCCTATTGTTCCGCCGCCACGCCGGTCGAGCGCAATCTCCACCGCGTCGGCTCGGTCACACCATCATCATGCGGGACGCCACCCGTCTGGACCGCCGAGACCGGTCGCGTGGTTGAGGTTTCACCCAGCTTCACCGGGGTACACGCCCCGACGTTGGCACGTCCGCCAACGAAGGATCGCCACACGGAGAACACACTGCCGCTGAACAGGCCCGCCCTGTCATTGGGCCCGGGACCCCGCGGCGTGCAGGATGCACGCCGCTGGGTGGTCAGCACCTGCCATGACATCGGTCGCAGCGACCTGGAGGAGTGCGCCGAGCTCGGCGTCTCCGAGCTCGTGACGAACGCCCTGCTGCATGCGACGCCGCCCCTCACGGTGCGGGTCCGCGGGACCCGCGAGCACCCGCGCGTCGAGGTCCGCGACGGATCGACCGAGATCCCGGTGCTGCCCGGCAACGAGCCCCAGGACGCCGACGACCTCCTGCTCACCTTCGGCCGCGGCCTGAGCATCGTCGCGCGCTGCGCGACCGCCTGGGGCGTCGAGATCGAGGAGGACGGCAAGCTGGTGTGGTTCGTCCCGGCGCCCCACAGTGCCGACGAGATGGTCGCCGGCGTCGTGACCGGCGAGCAGGCGACCCAGCCCGACGCACCGCGCCCCGACGAGATGCACATCGACGTCCTCGGTGTCCCGCTGCGCTCGTTCGTCGCCTTCCAGCGGCACTACCGCGAGCTGCGCCGCGAGGTGCGTCTGCTCGCGCTCGCGCACGAGGCGGACTACCCGCTCGCCAAGGACCTCTCCCATCTCTTCGGCGCGCTCGACCGCGATCTGCGCGACGGCATCGGCACTGAGCAGATCGAGCAGGCGCTCGCATCGGGGGCCGCCACCACCGACCTGCAGGTGGCGATGGCGCGAGACACGGCGGCGACGATCGGACGGTTCATCGAGCTGTTGGACCTGGCAGACGCCTTCTGCCGCGAGGAACGGCTGCTCTCGCTGGCCCGCACCCCGGACCAGCAGGAGTTCCAGCGGTGGTTCCTGAGCGAGTTCGTGCGCCAGCACGACGGCAAGGCGCCGATGGCGTGGCAGGATGCGCCCGTGTCCAGGCGGCAGAGCAGCCACTCGTGACCGGCATCCCGTGAGGGAGCCGATCGGAGCGCGCGCGATCGCAGCAGTCGCGATCGGCGGGGCGCTGGGCGCTCTCGCGCGGTGGGCCCTGACCGACGCCTTCCCCTCCGGCCCGCACGGCTTCCCCTGGACGACGCTCGGCATCAACGTGGCCGGCTGCTTCCTCCTGGCGCTGCTGCCGGCGGCCCGGTTCGTACGGCGGCGGCGCACCCTGGCGCTCGGCCTCGGCCCGGGCCTGCTCGGCGGCTTCACCACCCTGTCGGCGTACTCGGAGCAGGCGCGGGCGCTCATCGACGCCGGCCGGACCGGGGTCGCGCTCGGCTACCTGATCGGCACGCTCGGCGCCTGCCTGATCGCCGTCGGGTTCGCGAGCCAGTGGTCGAGCGTGCGACAGCAGCGCGCGCTCGCCGCCGAGGGGGTCGACCAGTGACCGTCCTGCTGGTCGCCCTGGGCGCGGCGGTGGGCGCACCCCTGCGCTTCGTCCTGGCCACCCGGCTGGACGGTCGCTTCCCCCGGGGAACGTTCGCCGTGAACGTCGCCGGCTCCCTCCTGCTCGGCCTCTTCTCCGCGCTGGCCCTGTCGAAGCACGAGATGGCGCTGCTCGGCGTCGGCTTCTGCGGCGGCCTCACGACCTACTCGGCGTTCGCGGTGCAGACCCACGGCCTCGGCAAGGTCCGCGGCACCGCCTATGCCGCCGGGACGATCGCGGCGTCGCTGGCGGCGTGTGGGGTCGGGTTCTGGGTGGCGTGAGATTCACCGCCTACCCGGTGAAACTCACGCCTCCGACGTGAAGATTCACGACAGAACCGCATGTTTCGTGACACCAGTGGGGTCGGGTCAGGCGGTGGACCCGGGTCAGGCGTAGCCGAGGTCGTGCAGTCGGTCGTCGTCGATCCCGAAGTGATGGGCGACCTCGTGCACCACGGTGATCCGGACCTCGTGCTCGAGCTCGGCCACGGAGTCACACATGGCGAGCAGGTTGTTGCGGAAGACGAAGATCCGATCAGGCAGCTCCATCATCGGCTCGCCCCAGCGCTCGGTGAGCGCGATCCCGTCGTAGAGGCCGAGCAGGTCGGGATCGTCATCGGGAGCCTCGTCCTCGACCAGGACGACCACGTTGCGGACCCGGTCCGCGAGCTCGTCGGGGATCTCGTCCAGGGCGCGGTCGACCAGCGCGTCGAACTCCACGGGACCCATCTCCACCGGCACCGTTCCATTGTGGCGGGCGGGCGAAGCGCTGCGAAACGCACGGTGCCCGGAAACCCAAGACACCCCGGACCACAGGGGTCCGGGGTGTCTGTCTGCCTCTTCGGCTGGGCGACCCCGACGGGACTCGAACCCGCGGCCTCCGCCGTGACAGGGCGGCGCGCTAACCAACTGCGCTACGGGGCCAGGTGCTGCCTTGCGGAAGCGGTGGAACTCTAACCCACCCACCACCCAGCTTCACAATCGGCGGCGAGCTCGCACCCCCAACGGGATTCGAACCCGTGCTACCGCCGTGAAAGGGCGGGGTCCTGGGCCGCTAGACGATGGGGGCAGGACTGCACCGAGAAGCATAGGGTCGCCGCTCGCTGGGCTCCAAAGCGGCATCCCTCCCGTTTTCGTGAGGCGCCGAAGGCTCCTGTATGGTTTCGGTCGCTTGGCCAGGTAGCTCAGTTGGTACGAGCGTCCGCCTGAAAAGTGGAAGGTCGGCGGTTCGACCCCGCCCCTGGCCACCGGCACCGCAGGTCGCTGATCTGCACAGAAGGCCCCCACCGGGTTCACCCGGTGGGGGTCTTCTTCGTCGTCGGGCGGGTGCAATGACAGGTTGCAGGAGCCGGTCCCACGGAGAACGCTGCAATCCCCCGGGAACCCCTGCTCGAGAGCGCCAACTCGGCGATACTTCTGGCGACGGAGAGCGTCGTGACGCACGGGGGACGAGTGAACGAGCACCAGTCAGAGCATCGCCGCGCCGGTGATGCACCTTTCGAGCACAGTTCGAGCCGTAGCGACAGCACAGGGCCCCGGGCCGGGGACGGCACGAGACGACTGACTCGGCACGCCGTGGCCGCGCCGATCGGTGCCGCGCTCCTCGCAGGCTGTCTCGTGATCGCGCTGATGGCGACCGGGGTCGGCACCAGCGCCGCCAGCGACCCTGACCCTGCGACCGACACCGCACCTGCCACTGCGCCCCCACCCTCCGGCCAGCCGCTCGCCCGGGCGGCGAGCACCCTCACCGCTGTCCCGAGCAGCGGTGAGGCGGGACAAAAGGTCACCTTCACAGGTCGCATCGGCAGCCTGAAGAAGCGTCCGATTCACCTGCAGTACCGGACCGGATCCACCTGGTCCGAGGCCAGCAGCGCGAAGACGAAGAGCAACGGCCGGTTCAAGCTCACCAGTCGCATCCGCACGACGACGACGGCCTACCGGGTCCACGCGCCGAAGTACCAGGTCACCACGACGACCAAGAAGGGCAAGAAGAAGACACGGAAGCTCCGGCCCACTGCGACACGGATCCGGACCATCACCACGACAACGCCACCACCCTCCCCAACGGCGACGCCGACGCCGACGCCGACGGCCAGCCCCACCCCGACCGAGAGCCCGTCGCCGACCACGACACCGACCCAGTCGCCGTCGCCAACTGCCACCGAGACACCCACCGAATCACCGTCACCGACCCCCACCGAGACACCCACCGAATCACCGACCGCGACCGCGAGCGCGACACCCACCGACCCGGCCGACACCACTCCGCCACCGGTTCCGACCGGTCTGAGCGCCGCCCCCGCCGACGGCGCTGTCACCCTCACCTGGAGCGCCATCGCTCCCGATGACCCAGATGCCAGCGACCTCGCGGGCTACCACGTCTACCGCGCGACCCGCGGCGCCGACGGCCCCTGGGAGCGCCTCACCAGCACCCCCGCCACCGAGACCAGCTACACCGCCGACGGCCTCACCAACGCCACCACCTACTACTTCGCCGTCACCGCCGTCGACAGCAGCGGCAACGAGTCGACCCAGAGCACCACCACCCACGCCACCCCCGTGTCGCTGAGCGTCGAGCACTGCGGAACCCTCGCCGACGACGAGCGCTGGGCCGCGGACCGGGTGCACGTCGTGACGTGCGACGTGCTGGTGCCCGACGGCCTGACCCTGAGGATCGCGGACGGTGCCGTGGTGAAGTTCCGCTACCTCAGCCGCTGGCCGTTCGGTTCGTCTCACGGAACCCTGCAGATCGCAGGGACCCTGGCTGCGACGGGAACGGTCGCGAAGAAGACCGTGTTCACCAGCTTCACCGACGACTCCGCCGGGGGCGACACCAACGGTGACGGCGACTCACCCGCAACCATCTCGGACTTCCGCGGGATGACGGTCCTCGCGGGCGGCACTGCGGAGCTCGAGCACGTCGAGATCCGCTATGCCCAGGTCGGCCTCACGATCGCCCCGGGCGCGCGCACCGACATCTCGAACGCCGAGTTCATCTCGAGCGACCAGGGTCTCCGTGTCGACGGCGGGACCGCCACGATCCGTGGGTCGTCCTTCACCTCAGGCACCACCGGAGTCACGGCTGCCGACGGATCACAGGTCAGCATCGAGGACTCCACCTTCACCGAGCTCAGCACCGGCGTCGTGCTCAACGACCGGCGCACGACCGTCTCCGACAGCA
>JBAWHI010000397.1:0-2587 GCA_049593675.1 Nocardioides sp. | reverse complement strand
GCGGCGGCCTGCGCGGCCGCCTGGGCGTCGCGGGCCTCGTCGGCAGCGGCGAGCGCGGCCTGCTCGGCGTCCTCGGCCTGCCCGGTCGCGACCTCGGCGAGCATCGCCGTGGCCCGGAACGTGTCGTAGGTGGCGTCCAGCGCGCTCTCGGCGTTCTGCAGCGAGGTCGTCTGGTCGACGACGGAGCCGATCCCGTCGGCGTCGACGATCGCGGCGAGCGTGGTGAGCTCGGGGGCGAGCTGGTAGCTCGAGACGAGCGCGTCGCCGTACACCTGCTGCTGGCGGCGTACGTCGCGCGCGGCGATGCGCGAGTGCTCGCGTGCCTCGCGGGCGGCCTGCCGGGCCTGGGTCGCCCGCCAGCGCGCGCCGTTGTAGGCCTCCGCCGCCTGTGCCGCGGCGATCGCGGACTGCTCGAGGCGCTGGTTCGCCACGACCAGTCGGGCCTGCACGCCGGCCACGGTGTCCTCCGCGCTCCGGGCGGCGGCTCGCGCGTCCCGGACGTCCTGACGGGTGGGGGTCGCGTCCGGGTCGGCGGTGGCGACCCCGGCGCCCACGCCGCCGGCCACCAGGACCAGGGCCAGGACCGACCCGAGGGCCGTGCTCCACCTGTACGAACGCACCGTCGGTCCTCCTCAACGACGTGCCGCCCCATGCGGCACTCGGTGCACGCTAGACAACATTCGTCACAAAAGGAACATTGTTCCCAACTTTTTCTTCCGTGACCGGCGTGTCGGCTTGACGAACTACACCGGTGTAACTTTTCGAGAGGCGCCCGCGGCGGTCGGTCCGCCTGCTCCGGGCAGGCGGCAGCCACTCGCCCAGCCACCCGCCCAGCCCGAACCGAGCGGTCACGAGCCGGCGGTCCTGAGAGGGCCCGAGCAGGAGGGCCTCAGCGGTCGATCGGGACCGCCGAGGTCGTCGTGGTCGGGTGCGAGGCCAGGCCGCGCTTGTCGAACTTCTGGCCGCTGGCGAGCCCACCGACGTAGAAGGAGATGAAGGCGATCGTGATCCCGGCGATGTCGTCGGCGATGTAGTGCCAGCCGAAGTAGAGCGTCGCGACCACGGTCAGCCCGAAGTTGATCCAGAAGACGAGCCGGATCAGCCGGTTGCGCACCGTGAACTGCACCATCAGGGCCCAGAGCAGCGAGATGGCCGTATGCAGGCTGGCGAACCCGGCGACCGTCTGCGCCTGCCCGTCGGACCACAGCACGCCCTGCCGGGCGTTGACCAACGAGGCCATCAGGTCGGTCGTGCCGGTATGGGCGAGGTCGCCGTAGAGGTAGGTGTACTCGAGGCCGGGGCCGAGGGTCGGCAGGGCGTAGTAGGAGATCGTGCCGAGGGTCCAGGCCAGACCCTGCGCGGTCACGAACCACCAGCCGTAGGACAGGTTGCGCGACCACACCAGCCAGACGGTCACCAGGATCGCGACCATCGGGATGAAGAGCAGGTAGAAGCTCGAGAGCACGTGCGCCACCACCGTGGTGCCGAGCACGTCGTGGAAGATGGGTCCGGGCTCGTGACCGAAGAACAGCAGCCGGTCGAGCATGTGCAGCTCGCGGTCGTACAGGACCCGGTCGGTGACCAGCGGCAGGAACGACTTCAGGTTCCGGTAGCAGACGTAGATCACGTAGAAGCCGACGATGCCGAGGATCACCAGCAGCAGCCGCTCCCGGGACCAGTGCTGGCGCCAGCGCTCCCGGACCAGGCCGGGCATCTGACGCACCCGGCCGCGCGAGAGCCACACGGCGCGCGGCACCAGGTCGAGGAACAGCGCACCCAGGCAGAGCACCGGGAGCCGCAGCCACGACGGCCCGAGGAAGCTGCCTTCGGGGTCGATCAACGGGCGGCCGAGGTGCCAGGCGGTGATCCCCGCCCACGTCAGCATGAAGACGGCGTTCGCCACCAGCAGGACGTAGGCGCGGCGATACACAGGGGTCAGTGTAGGCAGTGATGTCCGTCAAGCACCGGCGGGCGGGACGGCCAGCCGTGAGGCGTCCACCACGATCGCCACCCGGTCGCCGGGCGCCGGGTGCGCGTCGAGACGCGCGACGGCGTCGACCTCGCCGATCCCGTCGACCGCCACGACCAGCCGGATCTGCTCGGGCGTCGCCCGGCCCGAGACCACGGTCCCGGTCAACGGCCCGGTCGGGGCGACGACCAGCGCGGAGCGACGTACGGCGACGGCCGTCCCGTCCGGGAGACCGGCCGCTCGCAGCAGCACGCCGGCGGGCGCGCCCGTCAGCACGTGGGCGTAGCCCAGGAACAGCGCCGTCTCCGCGTCGGCGGGTGCTCGCCAGACCTCGGCGATGTCACCCTCCTGGACCACCCGGCCGTCGCGCATCACCGCGAGCCGGTCCGCCACCGAGAACGCCTCCTCCTGGTCGTGGGTGACCATCAGCGCGGTGGTGCCCGCCTCGCGCAGGATGTCGCGCAGATCGCCCGCGAGCCGCTCGCGCAGGCCCGCGTCCAGGGCCGAGAGCGGCTCGTCGAGCAGCAGCAGCCGCGGCTGCACCGCGAGCGAACGGGCGAGCGCGACCCGCTGCCGCTCGCCACCGGAGAGCGTGGCGGGCAGCCGGTCGGCGTACCC
>JBAWHI010000396.1:0-7300 GCA_049593675.1 Nocardioides sp. | reverse complement strand
CTCGAGCGCCGCGTGGTCGGCCAGCAGCGGCGTGATGTCCTTGAAGAGGATCCCGGGCTCGGGGAAGTCGGGGACGTCTGCGATCAGCGCCAGCGCCCGGTCCAGCCTCGGCCCGGGATCGGTCACTTCTTGCCCCGCTTGGACTTCGGCTGGCGAGATGGCTGCTGCCGCCCGGAGGCCGGGCTCTCCTGCACGGGCCCACGGGCCTGCGGCGCGATCCGGCCGCGGTCCATCGCCTCGGGCGCGCGCGGCTCCCGGACCGGCGGCGGCCCTGCGGAGACCGGCGCGTCCTGGAGGGGCCCCTCCTCGGGGTCGTCCTCGACCGCCATGTCCTCGGCGAAGACCGGGACCGTGGCGTACGGGTCGGCGGCGAGGTTCTTCTGGCGGGCCTTGTTGCGCTTCTCGGCCTGCTGGACGTAGGTCTCGTTGGCCTTCAGCTGCACCAGCAGCGGCGTCGCGATGAAGATCGAGGAGTAGGCACCTGCGGCCATGCCGACGAACAGGGCGAGCGCGAGGTCCTTGAGGGTGCTCGCGCCGAGCTGGACGGCGCTGACGTAGAGGATCGCCCCGACGGGGATCAGCGCCACGATCGAGGTGTTGATCGAGCGCACCAGGGTCTGGTTGACCGCGAGGTTGGCCGCCTTGGCGTAGGTCGTCCTGCTCTGCCGCAGGTCCTTGGTGTTCTCGCGGACCTTGTCGAAGACGACGACGGTGTCGTACAGCGAGAAGCCGAGGATCGTGAGCACGCCGGTCACCGTCGCCGGCGTGACCTCGAAGCCGGACAGGGCATAGACACCGATCGTGATGACGATGTCGTGGGCGAGCGCGACGATCGCGGCCACCGACATCTTCCACTCGCGGAAGTAGGCCCAGATGAAGAGGACGACGAGCACCAGGAAGACCGCGAGGCCGATCAGGGATCGCTTGGCGATCTCCTTGCCCCAGCTCGGACCGATCTCCGTGGGGTTCACGTTGCCGGGGTCGACACCCGTGGTCTCGACGATGGTGTCGCTGATGACCCGGCTCTCGGCGACCGTGACCGGCTTGACCTGGACCAGGATGCCGCTCTGGCCGTTGGTGCTCACCACGGGCTGGGACGCAGCCTCGATGCCCGTGTCGCGGATGGCTCCGCGGAGCTCGTCGACGGTGTCCTGCCCCATCGACTTCTCGGGCACGTCGGTCACCTTGTACTCGGCGCCGCCGACGAACTCGATGCCCATGTCGAGGCCCTTGACGGACAGGCCCAGGACGGCCACGGCCAAGATGACGGCCGACATGCCGTACCAGAGCCACTTGCGGCCGACGAAGTCAATCGACTTCTTGCCGGAGTAGAGGTCATTGCCCAGACGCGAGTACTTGCCCATCAGGCCTTCCCTCCAGCGGTGACGATCCGCTCCACGCCGAGCGTCTCGGCGCTGAGGCCGGACATCCGGTGACCGCGGTTGAAGAATCGGTAGTGCCCCAGCCAGCCGACCATCGGGTGGGTGAACCAGAAGAACACCACCAGGTCGATCAGGGTCGAGAGGCCGAGCGCGAACGCGAAGCCCTTCACGACGCCGGCGGCGAAGATGTAGAGCACCGTCGCGGCGAGCAGCGACACCGCGTCGGCAGCCAGGCAGGTGTTGCGAGCGCGCTTCCAGCCGGCCTCCACCGCGACGCGCATCGACTTGCCGTCGCGCATCTCGTCACGGATCCGTTCGAAGTACACGATGAACGAGTCCGCCGTGATGCCGACCGCCACGATCAGGCCGGCGATGCCCGGCAGGGTGAGCGTGAAGCCCGCCGTCTTGCCGAGCAGCAGGACCATCCCGTAGGTCACTGCTCCCGCCACGAGCAGGGAGGCGATGACGACGGCACCGAGACCGCGGTAGTAGAAGAGGCAGTAGATCATCACCAGCAGCAGGCCGGCGAGGCCGGCGGTGATGCCTGCCGTCAGCTGGTTGCCGGCCAGCGAGGCACCGATCTGCTCGACCGAGGTGCCCTCCTGGTCGAACGAGATCGGCAGCGCGCCGTACTTGAGGCTGGTCGCGAGCGACTTCGCCGAGGACTCGGTGAAGTCACCGCTGATCTGTGCCGAGCCGTTGGTGATGACGCCGCTGAACTCGGGCGCCGAGATCACCATCCCGTCGAGCACGATCGCGAACCGCAGCTGCTTGTTGACCATCTGGCGCGACAGCTCGGCGAAGACGTCCTTGCCCTCACCCCCGATCTCGAGGCTGACGACCCAGCTGACGCCGGCCGTCTGCGGCAGCGCTGCCTCGGCGCTGGTGAGGTCGGTGCCCTCGACCGCGGCCGGGGAGAGGAGGTACTTGGTGCCGGCGTCCTCCTCGACGCCGCAGGTGACCAGCGGCTTGGTCGGATCGTCGTCGACCGGCTCCGTGGCCGGGCAGCTGTACTCGTTGAAGGCGTCGATCGAGGCCTGGTCCGGGTTGGCCTGGAAGGCCAGCGCCTGGCCGGACACCTCCTGGGCGCCGGTCAGCTCCGGGGTCGGCTCCTCGGCCGGAGCATCGCTGGGTGCCGGCTCGTCGCTCGGCGTCGCGCTCTCGGAGGCCTTCTCGTCGGCGGCCTTCTCGTCGGTGGCGCCGAAGGCGGGGCGGTTGTTGCCCGACCCCGATCCGGACTTCTCGTTCTTCTTGCCGGGCTTGCCGGTCGCCTCGGAGGACGGGGTCGCGTCCTGCAGCGGGTCCTGCAGCGGGTCCTGCAGCGGGTTCTGGGCTCCGGTGCCGCAGGGCCCGGGCACGCCGCTCACGCAGGCGACGGTCCGGAAGCGCAGCTGCGCCTGCCGCTTGACCGTCTCGATCAGGGACTCCGAGGTGTTGCCCGGGATCTCCACGACGATGAACTGGCTGCCCTGGGTGGTGACCTCGGCCTCCACGACGCCGGAGCCGTTGACCCGGTCGTCGATGATGTCTGCGGCCTCTTGGAGGTTCTCCTCGCTGGGGCTCCCCTCGGCGATCAGGGTGATCCGGGTGCCGCCCTTGAGGTCGAGTCCGAGCGCCGGCTTCCAGGTCCCTGCCAGGGCCACCAGACCGAACAGGATCGCGACCGCGAGCAGGAACACCACCAGGGTGCGACCCGGGCGGGTGGCCGTGCTTGCCATGTCAGTTCTCCTCGGGCCCGGCGTCGGAGCCGGACTGGTCCTCGTTCGTCGGCTGCTCGGGCCGCTCCACCGGAGTCACCACGCTGCCCACGGCTCCTCGGGCGACCCTGACCGTGACGCCCTCGGCGACGATGAGCTGGACCTGGTCGTCCTCCAGGCCGGCCACGACGCCGAAGATGCCCGAGGTCAGCACGACCTCGTCACCCAGTCCCAACGACGACTGCATGCGGCTGAGTTCCATCTGCCGCCGGCGAGCCGGGCGGATGATGAACAGCCAGAAGAGCAGCGCGATGCCGACGAGCGGCAGCAACTCCAGCACGAAACAACCTCTCGAGCGCAGAACAGGGATGGCACAGAACCCAGAGGCGGGTCGGCCGACAGGGAAGTCTAACCGCGAGGGTGTCGCACGCCGCGAATCCGGGGTCACCGACCCCGGGCGTCAGTCCTCGAACAGGGTCGCGTCGTCGGCCGGAGCCGGCTGCGGCGGCGGACGCAGCCCCAGGTGCTCCCAGGCAGCCGGCGTCGCGACGCGGCCGCGCGGCGTACGGGCGAGGAAGCCGATGCGGACCAGGAACGGCTCGGCGACCTCCTCGACGGTCTCGCGCTCCTCGCCGACCGCCACCGCCAGGGTCGACACGCCGACCGGCCCGCCGCCGAACCGACGGCACAGCACGTCGATCACCGCACGGTCGAGGCGGTCCAGGCCGAGCTCGTCGACCTCGTACAGGTCGAGGGCGGCGTGTGCGACCGGCAGGGTCACCACCCCGTCGGCGCGGACCTGGGCGTAGTCGCGGACCCGACGCAGCAGCCGGTTGGCGATCCGGGGCGTGCCGCGGGAGCGGGACGCGATCTCGGCGGTGCCCTCGGCGACCGCGTCGACCCCGAGCAGCCCGGCCGAGCGCTGGACGATCTGGTCGAGGTCGGCCGGCTCGTAGAACTCCAGGTGCGCGGTGAAGCCGAAGCGGTCGCGCAACGGACCGGGCAGCAGGCCGGCGCGGGTGGTGGCGCCGACGAGCGTGAACGGGGGGATCTCCAACGGGATCGCCGTCGCGCCCGGCCCCTTGCCGATGACCACGTCGACCCGGAAGTCCTCCATGGCCATGTAGAGCATCTCCTCGGCGGGCCGCGACATCCGGTGGATCTCGTCGACGAAGAGGACGTCCCCCTCGTTCATCCCGGACAGGATCGCGGCGAGGTCGCCGGCATGGGTGATCGCCGGCCCGCTGGTCAGTCGCAGCGGCGCGCCCATCTCCGCGGCGATGATCATCGCCAAGGTGGTCTTCCCGAGACCGGGCGGGCCGGAGAGCAGCACGTGGTCGGGGGCGCGCCCGCGGCGGCGGGCGGCCTCCAGGACGAGACCGAGCTGGTCGCGCACGCGCACCTGGCCCACGACCTCGTCGAGGGTCCGCGGACGCAGCGCTGCCTCGATGGCGCGTTCGTCGCCGTCGGCCTCGGCGGCGGTGAGGGACTGCAGGTGGGCGTCCTCCGCACCAACGAGCTCGTCCTCGTGGAAGGGCACCGGATCAGGCCTTGCTCAGCGTCCGGAGGGCGGCACGCAGCAGTCCCGCCACGTCAGGGACGTCGCCGGCCTCGGGGGCCACCGACTCGACGGCCTTCTCGGCATCCTTCGCCGACCAGCCCAGCCCAACCAGACCCTGGTGGACCTGGTCACGCCACGGCGCGAGCGCGACGGGAGCGCTCGCCGCGCGGACGCCGGTCGGCGCGCCGATGCGGTCCTTCAGCTCGAGGATGATCCGCTGTGCGCCCTTCTGACCGATGCCGGGCACCCGGGTCAGCGTCTTGACGTCGTCGCCCGCGATGGCGCTGCGCAGCTCGTCGGGGCTCAGCACGGCGACCATCGCCTGGGCGACCTTCGGCCCGACCCCGGACGCGGTCTGGACGAGCTCGAAGGTCTGCTTCTCGTCGTCGTCGGCGAAGCCGAAGAGCGTGAGCGAGTCCTCGCGCACCACCATGCTGGTCGGCAGGGTCGCCGACTCCCCCGCACGCAGGCGAGCCAGGGTGCCGGGCGTGCACATCAGCTCCAGCCCGACGCCGCCGACCTCGACGACGGCGCTCGATAGCGTGAGGGCGGCGACCCGCCCGTGGACGAACGCGATCACCGCGTCCTCCTTCCGGCCGCGGCCAGCGCGGCATCGATCCGGGCCTGGGCGCCGCCGCGCCAGATGTGGGTGATGGCCAGGGCCAGCGCGTCGGCCGCGTCGGCCGGCTTCGGCATCGCGTCGAGCCGCAGGATCCGGGTGACCATGGCGCCCACCTGGGCCTTGTCGGCCCGTCCGCTGCCGGACACCGCGGCCTTGACCTCGCTCGGCGTGTGCAGCGCGACCGGCAGCCCCCGCCGAGCCGCACACACCATCGCGATGCCGCTCGCCTGGGCGGTGCCCATCACGGTGCTGACGTCCGAGCGCGCGAAGACCCGCTCCACGGCGACCGCGTCCGGCCGATGCTCGTCGAGCCAGGCGTCCACGCCCCGCTCGATCGTGACCAGCCGCTGCGCCACGGGCAGGTCGGAGGAGGTGCGCAGCACGTTGACGTCGACCAGCGTGAGCGGACGACCGACCGAGCCCTCGACCACGCCCATCCCGCAACGGGTCAGACCGGGATCGATCCCGAGCACGCGCATGGAGCCGCCTTTCGTCCGAACAGGTGTTCGGTGACCACGCTAAGGTCGCCGACCTGCTCACCGGGTCTCGACACGCCGGTCGCGGCCTCGCCGGCTCAGCCGCGCGGCTCGCTCGACCACCATCGACGCCTCCCGCAGCTCCGCTGCGTCAGGCGTCCTCGAGCTGCGCCATGACCTCGTCGGAGACGTCGAAGTTGGCGTAGAGGTTCTGGACGTCGTCGAGGTCCTCGAGGACGTCGACGAGGCGGAACATCTTGCCGGCCGCCTCCTTGTCGAGCGCGACCTCCATGTCCGGGCGGAACTCCGCCTCGGCCGAGTCGTAGTCGATGCCGGCGGCCTGCAGCGCGGATCGGACGCCCACCAGGTCACCCGCCTCGGAGACCACCTCGAAGGCCTCCGGGAGGTCGTTGACGTCCTCGGCACCCGCCTCGAGGGTGGCCTCGAGGACGTCGTCCTCGCTGACCGTCCGGCCCTCCTGCGCCTTCGGTACGACGACGATGCCCTTGCGGTTGAACAGGAAGGAGACCGAGCCCGGGTCGGCGAGCGAGCCGCCGTTGCGGGTCATCGCGGTGCGGACCTCCATGGCGGCACGGTTCTTGTTGTCGGTGAGGCACTCGATGAGCATCGCGACGCCGGCGGGGCCGTAGCCCTCGTACATGATCGTCTGGTAGTCCGCGCCGCCGGTCTCCGCGCCCGACCCGCGCTTGACCGCGCGGTCGATGTTGTCGTTGGGGACCGACGACTTCTTGGCCTTCTGGATCGCGTCGTAGAGCGTCGGGTTGCCGGTCGGGTCGCCGCCGCCCATCCGGGCCGCGACCTCGATGTTCTTGATGAGCTTGGCGAACATCTTGCCGCGCTTGGCGTCGATCGCGGCCTTCTTGTGCTTCGTGGTCGCCCACTTGGAGTGGCCAGACATGCGTCCCTCTTCTATCGGCGGTGAACGGGCCCGTCGGACCCGTCGAGACCCGTGACCAGGTCCACGAACATCCGGTGGACCCGGGTGTCGCCTCCCACCTCCGGGTGGAACGACGTCGCCATCAGCGGACCCTGACGGACCGCGACGATCCTACCTGCGGCCTCCCCCGCCCCGACACGGGCGAGGACCTCGACATCGGACCCGACCGACTCGACCCACGGCGCCCGGATGAAGATCGCGTGCACCGGCTGGGCCAGCCCGACGACGTCGACATCGCCCTCGAAGGAGTCGACCTGGCGCCCGAACGCGTTGCGACGCACCGTGATGTCGAGTCCCCCGAGGGTCTCCTGGTCGGCGGTGCCGTCCTCGATCCGGTCGGCCAGCATGATCATCCCGGCGCAGGTGCCGAACATCGGCAGGCCCGAGCGCGCGGCCGCCCGCAGGGGATCGAGGAGGTCGAAGGTGCGCGCCAGCTTCGACATCGTGGTCGACTCCCCACCGGGGAGGACGAGCCCGTCGACCTCGTCGAGCTCGCGGGCCCGACGTACGGGCACGCCGTGCGCCCCGCAGGCGGCGAGCATCGCGACGTGCTCACGCACGTCACCCTGGAGCGCCAGCACGCCGATGCGCGGAGTGCCGGTTC
>JBAWHI010000395.1:0-1614 GCA_049593675.1 Nocardioides sp. | reverse complement strand
GCGCCGGCTCGGTCACGACGTCCCGGCCTGGCCGGTGGTCTCGACCGGACCGCTGCCCGCGGGCCCGTCCGGCGGCGCGATCCGCGGACTGTTCGTCGGCGGCACCCTCAAGAGCGAGTCCCAGCTGATCGCCGAGCAGTCGTCGGGACCCGGCGCCGGCCACTCGTTCGTCGACTTCGGCGACGACGAGTACACCACCGGGCGGGCGCACCCGATGATCGACCCGTCGCTGCGTCTGGAGCACCTCGCCCGGGCCGCCGCGGACCCGAGCACCGGCGTGCTGCTGCTCGACGTCGTGCTCGGCCATGGCGCCGAGTCCGACCCCGCCGCCGCGCTCGCCCCGGCGATCGCAGAGGTCACTCAGCCCGTCGTCATCGCCGTCGTCGGCACCGCCGCCGATCCGCAGGGGCTGCCCGGCCAGGTCCGGGCGCTCGCGGAGGCCGGGGCCGAGGTCCACCTGTCCAACGCCGGCGCCACCCGCCGCGCGCTCGAACTCACCGGAGGCGCCGCATGACCACGCCCGGATCCACACCCGCTGCCGTTGTCAACGTCGGCGCCGACCTGTTCGCCGACGCCGTGGAGGCGCAGGCGGTCGCGACCACCCGGGTCGACTGGCGTCCACCGATGGAGGGCACCGAGGCCGACCTCGCCACGGTGGCCGGCGACGTCCGCAGGCGGCCCGCCAACGAGCAGGCGCTCGCCGCGATGTTCGGGGTCACCGCGACCCTGGTCGACGTCGCTCCGGCCAGCGAGGTGCTCGGTCTCCAGCCCGGCGAGTTCCTCCACGCCGGGCCGCCGCTCACCTGGGAGCGGGCCTCCGGTCCGATGCGCGGCGCGCTGATGGGTGGCGCTGCGCTCGAGGGACTCGTCGAGGACCCGGAGGACGCCGTCGCGCTCTTCGAGTCGGGCGCCAACGTCTCCCTCGAGCCGTGCCACCACCGCTCGACGGTCGGCCCGATGGCCGGAGTCGTGACGCCGAGCATGTGGATGTTCGTGCTGGAGGACGCCGCCACCGGGCGGCGCACCCACTGCTCGCTGAACGAGGGGCTCGGCAAGGTGCTGCGCTACGGCGCCTACGGGCCCGAGGTGCTGACCCGGCTCCGCTGGATGCGCGACGTGCTCGGCCCGCTGCTCCAGCGCTCCGTGCGCTCGGTCCGCGACGCTGCGGGGCCGGTCGACGTGACCGGCATCCTCACCCAGATGCTGCAGATGGGCGACGAGGCGCACAACCGCAACCGCGCCGGCACGCTGATGCTGCTGCGCGACCTCTCGCCCGCGATGGTGACCAGCGGGCTCGACGCCGCCGACGTCGCGGAGTCGATGCGGTTCGTCGGCGGCAACGACCACTTCTTCCTCAACCTCGCGATGCCCGCCTGCAAGCTCTCGCTCGACGCGGCCCGCGGGATCGAGGGCTCGACGATGGTGGTGGCGATGGCCCGCAACGGCACCGACTTCGGGATCCAGGTCGCCGGCACCGGCGACGAGTGGTTCACCGGTCCCGCCCAGATCGCCGACGGCCTCTACCTCGGCGACTACGGCCCCGACGACGCCAACCCCGACATCGGCGACTCCGCGATCACCGAGACCGCCGGCATCGGCGGCTTCGCGATGGCG
>JBAWHI010000394.1:0-2178 GCA_049593675.1 Nocardioides sp. | reverse complement strand
GCCTCGGCCTGCTTGGCCTCGGCCGGGGCAGACTGGGGGACCTCGTTGGTCTCATCGGGCTCGTCGACGAGCGCCGCCTCGGCGTTCTCCGGCTTGGCCATCGCCGCGACGTCCTTCGGGGTCGGCGGCTTCTGGCTCTCCTTCGAGGACTGCTGGTGCGCATCGCGCTGGGAGTCCTTCGAGGAGTCCCTCTGGTCGCCGTCGGAGCCGCGGCCACGGCGGCCGCCGCGACGGCCACCACCACCACGGCGGGAGTCGTCGTCGCCACCCCGCTTGGCCTCGACCGGCTGGTCGTGCACTACGACCCCACGGCCCTGGCAGTGCTCGCAGTTCTCGCTGAACGCCTCGACCAGTCCGGTGCCGATCCGCTTGCGGGTCATCTGGACCAGTCCGAGCGAGGTGACCTCGGCGACCTGGTGGCGCGTGCGGTCGCGGCCCAGGCACTCGATCAGACGACGCAGCACCAGGTCGCGGTTCGACTCCAGGACCATGTCGATGAAGTCGACGACGATGATGCCGCCGATGTCGCGCAGCCGGAGCTGGCGGACGATCTCCTCCGCGGCCTCCAGGTTGTTCTTGGTGACCGTCTCCTCGAGGTTGCCGCCCGAGCCGGTGAACTTGCCGGTGTTGACGTCGACCACCGTCATCGCCTCGGTGCGGTCGATCACGAGCGATCCACCCGAGGGCAGCCAGACCTTGCGGTCCAGGCCCTTGGCGATCTGCTCGTCGATGCGGTACTCGGCGAACACGTCCGCCTTGCCTCCGGCACCGTCGCGACCCGCGTCGTAGCGCTCGAGGCGCTCCTCGAGGTCAGGCGCCACGTGGGCGACATAGCTCTGCACGGTCTCCCAGGCGTCGTCGCCCTGGATGACCAGCTTCGAGAAGTCCTCGGTGAACAGGTCCCGGACCACCTTGAGCGTCAGGTCGGGCTCGCCGTAGAGCAGCTGCGGCGCGCTGCCGTTGGCCTTGGCCTCGATGTCCTCCCAGCGGGCCTTGAGGCGCTCGACGTCGCGCGTGAGCTCGTCCTCGCTGGCCCCCTCGGCCGCCGTGCGCACGATGACGCCGGCGGTGTCGGGGACGATCTCCTTCAGCAGCGCCTTGAGGCGGCCGCGCTCGGTGTCGGGGAGCTTGCGCGAGATGCCACTGGTGGTGCCGTCCGGGACGTAGACCAGGAAGCGGCCGGCGAGGCTGATCTGGCTGGTCAGCCGGGCACCCTTGTGCCCGACCGGGTCCTTGGTGACCTGGACCAGCACGCTCTGCCCCGAGGACAGCACCGACTCGATCTTGCGCGGCTGGCCGTCCTTGTGCCCGAGCGCGGACCAGTTGACCTCACCGGCGTACAGGACCGCGTTGCGACCCTTGCCGATGTCGATGAACGCCGCCTCCATGGAGGGAAGCACGTTCTGGACCCGGCCGAGGTAGACGTTGCCGATCAGCGAGGTCTGCGACTCCCGGGCCACGTAGTGCTCGACGAGCACGCGGTCCTCGAGGACGCCGATCTGGATCAGGTCGTCGCGCTGGCGGATCACCATCGAACGGTCGACCGCCTCCCGGCGGGCGAGGAACTCGGCCTCGCTGACGATCGGCGCCCGCCTGCGGCCGGCCTCGCGGCCCTCGCGACGGCGTTGCTTCTTGGCCTCGAGCCTGGTCGAGCCGGACACCGCGGTGATCTCGTCCTCGACGGAGCGTCGGCTGCGGACCCGGGTGACGGTGTTCTCGGGGTCGTCCCCGCCCTCGCCGCCATCGTCTCCGGTGCGGCGCCGACGCCGGCGCCGGCGCGACGAGCCGTCGCCGCCCTGGTCGTTGTCGCCGGAGTCACCGGAGTCGGCCGGGTCACCGGAATCGTCGTCCTCACCGTCCGCGGAGCTCGCGGCGGAGTCGCCGTCCCCCGACTTGCGGCGGCGGCGGCCGCCCCGACGGCGGCGGCGGCGCTGGCCGCCTCCCTCGGTCGACGACTCGCCATCTCCACCGTCGCCGCTCTCGCGGGACTCCTCAGCGACGTCCTGCTCGGTCGCGTCTGCGGAGTCGTCCTTCGGTGCCTTCGCGCTCGGCTTCTTCGTGCTCGGCTTCTTCTCGCCGGCCTGCTTCTCGCCGCTCTGCTTCTCGCCGGTCTTCTTGGCCGCCGTCTTCTTCGCGGCCGGCTTCTGAGCCGGCTTCTCAGCGGACTCGTCCGCGGCC
>JBAWHI010000393.1:0-2431 GCA_049593675.1 Nocardioides sp. | reverse complement strand
ATGCTGGGCAACTACGTCGCGCCGGTCCCGGCCCAGCAGCGCGTCGGCAAGCACTGGTACCTCGGCTCCGGGGACGCGATCTTCCAGTCCCTCAACCTGATCCGCGACGAGAAGCCCGACATCGTGGTCGTCGTCGGCGCCGACCACGTCTACCGGATGGACTTCCACCAGATGGTCCAGGCCCACGTCGAGAGCGGCGCGGCCTGCACCGTCGCCGCGATCCGGCAACCGATCGAGATGGCCGACCAGTTCGGCGTCATCGACGTGCACCCCGACGACCCGTCCAAGATCCGCGACTTCCTGGAGAAGCCGACCGACCCGGTCGGGCTGCCGGACAGCCCCGGCGAGGTGCTCGCCTCGATGGGCAACTACGTCTTCGACGCCGACGCGCTGGTCGAGGCGGTCACCCGCGACTCCTCCGAGATCGGTTCCAAGCACGACATGGGCGGCGACATCGTGCCGTCGTTCGTGCGGCGGCAGCAGGCGGGTGTCTACGACTTCAAGGACAACGACGTCGCGGGCTCGACCGGGCGCGACCGCGACTACTGGCGCGACGTCGGGACGCTGGGCTCGTTCTTCGCCGCACACATGGACGTCGTGTCGCCGCTGCCGGTGTTCAACCTCTACAACTTCGACTGGCCGATCTACACCTTCTACGGTCCGCAGCCGCCGGCCAAGCTCGTGCAGGGCGCGGCCGGCGAGCACTCGGTCGTCGACAAGGCGGTGCTCTCCCCGGGCGTCGTCGTCACCGGCGGCCGGGTCGAGCGCTCCGTGCTCTCACCCGCCGTCCGGGTCGACGCCGGTGCCGAGGTCCTCGATGCGGTCCTGATGAACGGCGTGCGGGTCGGGGCCGGGGCGGTCGTGCGCAACGCGATCCTCGACAAGAACGTCGTCATCCCGCCGGGCGCACAGATCGGGGTCGACCCCGATCTCGACCGGGCGCGCGGGTTCGTCGTCGAGGACGGCCTGACGGTGCTGGGGAAGTACCAGGAATTTCCGGCCGATCCCGGTTGATCCCGCTCGTGCGGAGGCGCATGCTCGAACCATGAGGTCGCGATGAGGCCCTCGCCCCTTCCGGACGCCATGCCGGTGCTGTCGCGCGGCCGGCACCGGACTCCCAAGCGCGGTGCGTGCTTCATGGAGCTCGCCTCGGTGCTCGCCGGTGAGCCGTGGAGCGACCATCCCTCCTGCACCCACCCGCTGCTCGGCCAGCTCGCTCGGCAGGTCAACGACCTGACCACGGATGCGGGCCGGCAGCACCTCGCGACGCTGATCCCGTCGGTGGTCGGACGGCACGGCGTCGGGCTCACCTCGTTCAGGCTCTCGGTGACCGTGGCCACCCGGCAGCTGCTCGAGCTCCCCGAGAGCACCCAGCGGGTGCTCTCGGCCGGGCTGTTCCGCGCCGAGCAGATCTGCCCGGACGAGGCGATCCGGGACCAAGCTCGCGACGCCCTGGCGCTCGTCCCCGGGGCGCTCGCCTGGGTCGAGAGCATCGCCCGCGACCGGATCGACGCGCACACCTACGCCGCCCGCTGCGCGCCCACGATGGTCCGCTGCTCGGTCGAGGGCGTGGTCCTGAACGCCGCACCCGGCGCCGAGGCGGACCGCCGGCTGCGCGACCTCCTCGAGGTCGGCATCGCGACCTGCCCGGTGTCGGCTACTCCAGCCCCGCCGCCCGCGCCACCTCGCCGTACGCCGCTGCGAGGGTTGGCACGGTCTCGTGGGCGTTGAGCCCGCTCGGGTTCGGCACCACCCACAGCTCGGCCCCCGCCAGCGGCTCCGGCTGACGCCCGGCCACCGCCGTACGCTGCCCGAACGCGGTCCGGTAGGCCGTGATGCCCGCGACGGCCACGACCCTCGGCCGGGTCCGGCGCACGGTCGCGACGAGGTCGGCCCCGCCGGCACGGAGCTCGTCGGCGGACAGCTCGGACGCCCGGGCCGTGGCGCGGCGGACCAGGTTGGTGATGCCGATGCCGCGAGCGCGCAGCCGCTCGCGGTCGGCGTCGGTCATCCCGTCCGAGGGGCTGATCGGCTCGGTGATGATCCCGGCGAGCAGGAGGGCCGGGTAGAAGCGGTTGCCCGGGTGGGCGAAGTGGGTGCGGGTCGCCGCCGTCCACAGTCCGGGGTTGATCCCCACGAACAGCAGGCGGAGGCCGGGGCCGAGCAGGTCGGGCACCTCGGCGTCGCGGAAGGACTCGAGCTCGGCGCGGGTGAAGCGGGCCACGGGCGAAGCCTGCCACGTTCGGAACCCCGCGCTGCCGGGCACCGTCTGATCACCATGCGACGACTCGTCGGTGCCCTCGCCCTCGCCCTCGCGCTCACCGGCTGCGGTGAGGAGGACCCGGGCGCTTCCGCCACGCCCTCCGCCACGCCCTCCGCCCCGGCGCCGCCCAGCCCCACGGCCCGGCCCGCCGCCGACCCGGTGCTCGTG
>JBAWHI010000392.1:0-12352 GCA_049593675.1 Nocardioides sp. | reverse complement strand
CGGATGGTCCAGGCGCCGATCTTCCACGTGAACGGCGACGACCCGGAGGCGTGCATCCGCGTCGCCCGGCTCGCCTTCGAGTACCGCCAGGCGTTCAACAAGGACGTCGTCATCGACCTCGTCTGCTACCGCCGGCGCGGCCACAACGAGGGCGACGACCCGTCGTACACCCAGCCGCTGATGTACGACCTGATCGAGCAGAAGCGCTCGGTCCGCAAGCTCTACACCGAGTCCCTCATCGGCCGTGGCGACATCACGATCGAGGAGGCCGAGCAGGTCCTGCGCGACTACCAGCAGCAGCTGGAGCGGGTCTTCACCGAGGTGCGCGAGGCGAGCAGCCAGCCCTCGGAGTGGACCACCGTGCCGGACTACCCGGACAAGCCGACCGGCGAGACCGCCACGGCGGTCACCGGCGAGGTGATGAAGCGGATCGCGGACGCCTACGTCACGCCTCCGAACGGCTTCACCGTGCACCCGAAGGTGATGCCGCAGCTGCAGCGACGCTCCGCGGCCATCGCCGACGGGCCGATCGACTGGGGCACCGGCGAGATCCTCGCCTTCGGCTCGCTGCTGATGGACGGTCGCCCGGTCCGGCTGGCCGGTCAGGACTCGCGACGCGGCACGTTCGTCTCGCGGTTCGGCACGATCATCGACCGCCTCAACGCCGACGAGTGGACGCCACTGACCTCGCTGACCGAGGACCAGGCGAAGTTCTACCTCTACGACTCCCTGCTCTCGGAGTACGCAGCGCTGGGATTCGAGTACGGCTACTCGGTCGCCCGCCCGGACGCGCTCGTCGTGTGGGAGGCGCAGTTCGGCGACTTCGTCAACGGGGCCCAGACCGTGATCGACGAGTTCATCAGCTCCGGTGAGACCAAGTGGCGCCAGCAGTCCGGTGTCGTGCTGCTGCTTCCGCACGGCTACGAGGGACAGGGCCCGGACCACTCCTCGGCCCGGATCGAGCGGTTCTTGACGATGGCCGCCGACGACGCGTTCGTGGTCGCCCAGCCGTCCACCCCGGCGTCGTACTTCCACCTCCTGCGCCAGCACTCGCTCGCCGAGGAGCACCGACCGCTGATCGTCTTCACGCCGAAGTCGATGCTCAAGCGCAAGGAGGCGGCGTCCCAGCCGGCCGAGTTCACCTCCGGGACGTTCCAGCCGTTCATCGCCGACGGCAACGCCGACGCCGAGCAGGTCGACACGCTGCTGATCTGCTCGGGCCGGGTGACCTGGGACCTGATGGTGGAGCGCGCCAAGCGCGAGGACGCCGGCCGGTTCGCGATCGCGCGGATCGAGCAGCTCTACCCCCGTCCCGAGTCCGAGATCCGTGCCGAGATCGCCCGCTACCCGAAGCTGAAGGCGGTGCGCTGGGTCCAGGACGAGCCCTCCAACATGGGCCCGTGGCCGCACTACCAGCTCAACCTGTGGCCCGAGGTCGACGCCCAGGTCGAGCTCGTGGGTCGCGACGCGTCCTCCTCCCCCTCGGTCGGCACCGTCAAGCGCCACACCGAGGAGCAGAAGGACCTGATCGCTCGCGCCTTTGCCTGATCCGAGACGCGTCAGCGGATCAGAGAACCCACTGGCCTGAGTAGGAAGCGTCGAGATGTACTTCACCGATCGCGGTATCGAGGAGCTCGAGAAGCGCCGGGGCGACGAGGACGTCACCCTGGCGTGGGTGGCCGAGCAGCTCCAAGGCTTCGTCGACGCACACCCGGAGTTCGAGACCGCCGTGGAGCGATTCGCGACCTGGCTGGCGCGGCTCGACGACCCGGAGGACTGACCGCTCGCCCTACCGGGCGGGCCGCCGAATCGCCCGCACACCCAGTGTTCACCAGGTGCCACTACCTTCAGCGCATGCTCACCGACATCCGCGAGTACATCGACCGGCTCAAGATCGACCGTCATACGATCGGCGAGGACCACGACGACGACCCGGTCCTCATCGACCCCGACGGGCGGGCGGTCGACACGTGGCGGGAGAACTACCCCTACGCGGAGCGGATGCCTCGCGAGGAGTACGACGAGCAGAAGTACCTCCTCCAGGTCGAGCTGCTGAAGTTCCAGACCTGGGCAGCCGACACCCAGACCAAGCACGTCCTGCTCTTCGAGGGTCGTGACGCAGCCGGCAAGGGCGGCACCATCAAGCGGTTCATGGAGCACCTCAACCCGCGCTACGCCCGCACGGTGGCCCTCACCAAGCCCAGCGACCGCGAGCAGAACCAGTGGTACTTCCAGCGCTACGTGCAGTACCTCCCGACCGCGGGAGAGATGGTGCTCTTCGACCGGTCCTGGTACAACCGCGCCGGCGTCGAGCGGGTGATGGGGTTCGCCGACCCGGGCGAGTACGAGCAGTTCATGTCGCAGGCACCGCTCTTCGAGCGGATGCTCGTCGACAGCGGCATCTCGCTGACCAAGTTCTGGTTCTCCGTGACCCAGTCCGAGCAGCGCACCCGCTTCATCATCCGTCAGGTCGACCCGGTCCGACGCTGGAAGCTCTCCCCCATCGACCTCGAGTCGCTGGACAAGTGGGACGACTACACGGCGGCGAAGGAGGCGATGATCCGTCGCACTGACAGCGAGTGCGCGCCGTGGACCACGGTGAAGAGCAACGACAAGAAGCGAGCGCGGATCAACGCGATGCGCGCCTTCCTCTCCCGTTTCGACTACGAGGGCAAGGACCCTGCGGTCGCCCGCGCACCGGACCCCCTCATCGTGCAGCGGGGCATCGATGCGGTGGGTGACTGAGTCGGACGCCCCGGACGTCGTCGAGGTGACCGCTCTGGTCACGCCGCCGGGGTGGGGTCGCGCCGAGCAGCGCGCCTCCGCCGAGCGGTTCGTGGGCGAGCTCGGTCCCGTCACCAGGATCTGCCGGCACTGCGGCAGCCGCGCCCACGGCCAGCCGATGCTCAAGGGCGGGCGGCGGATCAGCCTCTCCTACACCGATCGCCTCATGCTCGTCGCTGTCGCCGACCGGCCGGTCGGTGTCGATGTCGAGCACGACGGGCCGGCGCCGCCGGGCTACGCCGACCGCCGGGCGTGGACCCTGGCGGAGGCGGTGCTGAAGGCGAGCGGCGAGGGGCTGCGCGGCGCGAGCGAGTCGGTCGCGGCGTGGACCGCCGGGCTGGACCTGCCGCAGCCGTACGTCGGCACCGTGGCCCTGCTCGGCAACGACCCGGCCGAGATCAGCCTGCAGTGGGCAGGGGCGGGAGCTCCGTGCGGGCGATCCACGGAGTGAGCAGGATGCTCGCACTGTGGCCGGTCCGCCGGGTGGCGAAGTCCAGGAACTGGTCGGTGGTCACCGATCCTCCAGCGTGCTCGACGACCCAGCTGCGCAGCAGGTCGAAGAAGGCCTCGTCGCCCACCGCATGCCGCAGCGCATGGAGCGCGAGGGCACCGCGCTTGTAGAGGCGGTCGTCGAACATCAGCTCCGGGCCGGGGTCGGTGAGCAGGAGGTCCTGGTCGAGGTCGGCGAGCCGCTGCCAGTGCCGATGGGCGTGCTCCTCGACCGTGCCCTGGCCCGACTCCTCCGACCACAGCCACTCGCTGTAGCAGGCGAAGCCCTCGTGGAGCCAGATGTCGCTCCAGCCGGTGAGCGTGACGGCGTTGCCGAACCACTGGTGGGCCAGCTCGTGCGCGATCAGCCGGGTCCGGGACCACTCGTCGCTCACGAAGTTGCGACCGAACGTCGACAAGCTCTGGGACTCGAGCGGGATCTCCAGCTGGTCGTCGGTGATCACCGCGGTGTAGGACGCGAACGGGTAGGGCCCGAAGAGTCGCTCGAAGGCGTCGACCATCTCACCCTGACGCCCGAACCCCGCCGCGAGCACGTCGTCGTCGAGGTCGGCGGGGCCGACGACCCGCACGGGCACGCCCGACGCCGGCTGTGGCACCGGCCATTCGACGTAGCGACCGATCTGGAGGGTCGCGAGGTAGGTGGCCATCGGCGCGCGCTGCTCGTACTCCCAGCTCTCACCGTTGCCGTGACGGGAGCGATCGACGAGCTCGCCGCTCGCGGCTACGTGGTAGCCGTCGGCCGTACGGACCCGGATCCGGTAGGTCGCCTTGTCGTCGGGGCGGTCGTTGCAGGGGAACCAGGTCGGTGCCCCGTGCGGCTGGGCTGCGACGATCACGCCGTCGGTGAGCTCCTCCCACCCGGCATCGCCGTGGTGGCGCACGACGAGCGGCTTCGGCGAACCCGAGTAGCGGATCGTCACGGTGAGCTCGGTCCCGGCCTCGACCGGTCGCTCGAGGTCGAGCACCAACCGGTGTCGGGGGCTGCGGTAGCGGGCGAGGGACGCTCCGCGGACGTTGACCTTCGCCACGCGCAGGTGGGCGAGGTCGAGGACGAGCCGGCTCGTCGTCTCGAGCACGTCGATGGCGAGCTCGGCCCGGGCGTCCAGACGGTTGCCCACGACGGCGTAGTCGAGCTCGAGGTCGTAGTGCCGCACCCCGAAGGCAGGGTCGCCGTGACCGGGGAGATAGGGGTCGGCGCTCGGGCCGTTCACCGGCGCTCCTCGGTGCCGGCGGCCTCGAGCCACGGACCGATCGGGTTGCCGATCCACACCGTCTTGTCGGGCACCGACTCGCCCCTCATCACCAACGACACCGGCCCGACGGTAGCGTGCCGCCCGATCGTCGCCGCAGGCAGGATCACGGAGTTCGGGCCGAGGGTCGCACCCCGGCGCAGCCGCACGCTGTCGGTGGCCAGGAGCCGGTCGTGGAACAGGTGCGTCTGCACCACGGTGCCCTGGTTGACGGTGGCGCCGTCGCCGAGCCGGATCAGGTCCGGCTCCGGCAGCCAGTAGGTCTCGCACCACACGCCCCGCCCGACGCTCGCGCCCATGGAGCGGAACCAGGCGGTGAGCAGCGGGGTGCCGGTGACGGCGTGGGCGTACCACGGTGCGGCGACGACCTCCACGAAGGTGTCGGCCAGCTCGTTGCGCCACACGAACGAGCTCCAGAGGGGGTGGGTCCCGGCGCGGATCCGGCCGACCAGCAGCCACTTCGCCGCGGTCGCGGACAGCGCCGCGACGGCGCCGGCGACCACGAGCGCGACGCCGAGGGTCAGGACCGCGGCCACCGGCCCCCATGCGTCGAGGGCGAGCAGCGTGACCAGCCCGACGGCGCCGTACAGCAGCACGGAGAGCAGTACGGGCAGCAGCCGGGCCGCCTCCCAGCAGGACCGCGCGACCTTGAGCCGCCGCGGCGGGGCGTAGGTGCGCTCGTCGTCACCGGCCTGGGCGGTACGCCGCAGCGCGGTCGGCGGACTGCCCAGCCAGGACTCCCCGGCTCGCGCGGCCTTGCGGTGCGGGGCGGCGGAGAGCACCGCCACCAGCGCCCGCTTCGGCACCTTGCGTCCGGGCGCGGCCATGCCGGAGTTGCCGACGAAGGCCCGCTTGCCGACCTTCACCCGCTCGATGCGCAGCCAGCCTCCGCCGAGCTCGTAGCCGCCGATCAGCGTGTCGTCGGCGAGGAAGGCGAGGTCGCCGACGGTGGTCAGCGACGGCACCATCAGCGCCGTGGACGCCTCGACGTCGGACCCGATCCGCGCTCCCAGCAGCCGCAGCCAGCCGGGAGTGAGCTGGGAGGAGTAGAGCGGGAAGAGCCAGGTCCGCGCCTCGTCCATCACCCGCATCGTCGCCCAGACCTGGAGCGCCACCCGGCTGCGCACCGGGTAGGCGCCGGGCTCGACGCCGATCGCGGCCGTCCGGACCACGACCAGGACGAGCATCACCAGCACCAGCAGACCGGTCACGGTGGCGGGCAGCGCCCAGGGCAGCAGCGCGAGAGCGATCCCCGTCAGCGACTCCGACTCCGGGATCTCGGCGAGCAGCAGCGCCACACTCGCCCCCGCCGCGATCGCCAGGACGGGCAGCAGACCGAGCACCCCGGCGACGACGGCGTAGGCAGCGACCCAGGCGCGCGAGTTGGACGGGCGCTCGTCCCACGGTCCCCGTGCCGCGCCGCTGACACGGGCCGCCGGCGAGCCGGACCAGAACTCGCCCTCGGGCACGTGGCCGAACACGGCCGAGCCCGCCGCCACCTCGGCGTCGGCGCCGACGTCGGCCCCGGGACAGAGCATGCTGCGGGCGCCCACCCGGGCCCGCTTGCCGACCCGGATCTCGCCGAGGCGCAGGACGTCGCCGTCGATCCAGTAGCCGGTCAGGTCGACCTCCGACTCGATCGACGCCCCCTTCCCGAGACGCAGCATCCCGGTGACCGGAGGGAAGGAGTGCAGGTCGACGTGGCGACCGACCTTCGCACCGAGGAGACGTGCGTACCAGGTGACGTACGGCGCCCCGGCCAGCGAGTGCGCACCCAGCTGCTCGGTCAGCCGCTCCGCCGCCCACAGGCGCAGGTGCACCTTGCCGCCGCGGGGATGGTCCCCCGCCGCCACCCCGCGCAGCAGCACCCTGGCCCCGGCGGCGGCCAGCACCATCCGTCCGGGCGGCGTGAGGAAGACCAGCACGGCGGGCACCAGCGCCCACCACGGCGCGGTCGGGATCGCCGTCGCTCCGAGGACAGACGCCGTCAGGGTGGTGGCGAGCAGCAGCCAGGTTAGCCAGCGTGGGACGGCAGCGGCTCGCAGCAGCAGGGTCGCCAGCACCTGACCGGCCTGGGTCTTGACCGGCGTGGGCCGCACCCGACGGGCGGTGCTGGTGTCCGGCCCGTCGCCCAGGGAGTCGACGTAGGCGGCCAGAGCGCCGAGCGTGGGGTGGTCGTAGAGATCGCCGATCGCGACATCCGGATGCCGGGCGCGCAGCAGGGTGACCATCTGGGCGGCGGTGAGGCTCCCGCCGCCGAGGTCGAAGAAGTCGTCCCCGACCGTCGGCGCGCTCACGCCGAGCACCTCGAACCACAGGCCCGCGACCCAGGACTCGGTCTCGCCAAGCCCGGTGGGTGGAGCGGCGGTCTCACCGCCCACCGGCCACGGCAGGGCGTCCCGGTCGACCTTGCCCGAGGTCCGGGTGGGGATGTCCTCGACGACCACCACCCGCGGCACGAGCGCTGCCGGCAGCTCCCGGCGCAGCGTCGCCTTCGCCGCCGCGGCGTCGTAGCGGTCGTCGACCGCCACGTAGCCGATCAGCACCTGGTTGCCCGAGGCGGTACGCCGGACCGCGGCTGCCGCTCCGACCACCCCGGTGAGCCGGAGCAGGGAGCTGTCGACCTCGCCGAGCTCGATGCGACGACCGCCGAGCTTGACCTGGTCGTCGGCCCGACCACCGAAGAGCAGGCCGGCGGGATCGTTGACCACCAGGTCGCCGCTGCGGTAGGCCCGCTCCCAGCCCAGGGTCGGCATCGGGGCGTACTTCTCCGCGTCCTTCTCCGCGTCGAGGTAGCGCGCGAGCCCGACGCCGCCGATGATCAGCTCCCCAGTGGCCCCCTCGGGGACGGGCCGGCCCTCGGGATCGACCACGGCCAGGTCCCAGCCGTCCAGCGGCAGCCCGATCCGCACGACTCCGTCGCCGGTGACCTGCGCACCGCATGCCACGACCGTCGCCTCCGTCGGCCCGTAGGTGTTCCACACCTCCCGGCCCGCACGCGCCAGACGACCGGCCAGCTCGGGCGGGAACGCCTCGCCCCCGAGGATCAGCAGTCGCACCTGCTCGAGGGCCTCGTCGGGCCACAGCGAGACCAGGGTCGGCACGGTGGACACGACGCTCACCCGGTTGGCCGCGAGCCACGGCCCGACGTCCATGCCGCTGCGCACCAGCGCCCGCGGGGCGGGTACGAGGCAGCCGCCGTACCGCCACGCGAGCCACATCTCCTCACAGCTGGCGTCGAAGGCGACGGACAGACCCGCCATCACCCGGTCCGCGCTGCCGAGCGGGGCGTCCTGGAGGAACATCCGCGCCTCGGCATCGATGAAGGCGGCCGCGTTCCGGTGGGTGACGGCAACCCCCTTCGGCGTGCCGGTGGAGCCGGAGGTGAAGATCACCCAGGCGTCGTCGGTGATGGCCGGATCCGCCCGCACCCGTGGGTCGGCCGAGCGGCGCGAGACGAGCGCGAGGTCGGCGCCGATGATGGCGGCGACGTCGGCCTCCCCGAAGACGAGCCGGGCGCGCTCGTCAGGATCGTCCGCATCGACCGGGACGTAGGCGGCGCCGGCCAACAGGGTGCCCATGATCGCGATGTAGAGGTCGGTGGTCCCGGACGGCACCCGGACGCCGACCTTGTCCCCACAGCCCACGCCGACGGCGGCGAGCTCGTCGGCCACCTCGTCGGCCGACTCGGCGAGCTCCGCGTAGGTCAGCACGTCGGTGCCGTTGTCGATGGCCGGCTCGTCCGGATAGGCGGCCACCGTCGCACGGAAGATGTCGACCAGAGTGCGAGGGGCAGGGGCCAGCGCACCGCGCAACAGAGTCACTGGCGTACCCAACCAAAGCCCGGTGAACGCGAGGTGTCCGGGCTCCAGCCCGTGGACGCCAGAACCTGTCCGCGGCCGGGTCAGCCGTCGCGCAGCCGGACCCAGAGCGGATCCCGCTCGGCCACGCCGGACACGAGTCGCAGCACCCCGCCGAACTGGCAGCATCCACACGCCAGACCGAGGAGTCCGATCCCCAGGAACGTCGCGGACACGATGATCATGCCGGCGAACGCCGGACTGAAGGGGGCGGCGAGCCCGAAGAGTGCCACGATCAGCGCGAGCACGCCGGTCGTCACCCGCGCGAGGATCCGCGGTTCGAGGTTGATCGTGCGAGCCCCGACCCAGCCCGCCATCGAACGGTCGCGCAGACCGCGTGCGCAAGGCATCCGCAGCCAGGCCGCCGCCGCGGCAGAGAGCACCCGCCCGGTGCGCCGCAGGCGGTGAAGGACGAGGAGGCCCCCCACGGCGAGAGCGACCCCGACGAGCACGATGACGACATCGATCGGCCCGAACCAGCCGACGTCCGCGATGACGGCGACCATCCCGCCGCTGACGAACAGGCCGAGCACGGCCACCACGAACGCACCGACCCCCAGCCCCCAGCGCGACCAGCGCTCATAGTCCGCACGCAGCTGCGCCGCAGCCCGGTCCGCGTCGTGGACGGTGGCGTCGTCCGGCACGGGCCCGAGCCACTCCTGTGAGGCCGGCAGGATCCATGCGAACGCCATGGTGGCAACGCTAGCGCGCGGGTCGGGGCCGGCGGGCCTCTGGCTCGGCTCACCCCGACAGCGCGGCGAAGCCCTCCTCGACCAGCCCCGGCAGCGACCCGCCGTCCTCGACCCAGGTCACGGTCGCGGCACGGAACACGGCGAACCCGACCGCGGCCAGGGTGCGACCACGGGCGTCGTCGCCGAGCTCGTGGGCGACGACGCGCTCCCAGGACGCGAACGTGTCGAACAACCGCCCTCGCAGGACCGGCGACGTCTCGGCCGCGCGCTGGCGCAGCACCACCCGCTCCCGATCGGCGGTGAACCCCTCCGCCAGGCGGGACATCGCCGCCTCGACGACGGCGAGGTCGGTCAGATCGCTCGTGGTCAGCTCCCGCAGCGCCGCCCGCAGCTCGGCCTGCCGCTCACCGCGGCCCATCTCCAGCACCTCGTCCTTGGTGGAGAAGTAGCGGAAGAAGGTCCGGGTGGACACCCCGGCGTCGGCGGCGACCGCCTCGACCGAGGTCTCGTCGTAGCCCTGCTCGGCGAACCGTCGCAGCGCTGCCTCCTCGAGAGCCCGCCGTGTGTCCTGCTTGTGCCGTTCCCGGCGGCCGGTCTCGGCCATTCCAGTCCCCTCAGTCACCCGCCAGCGCCACCCGCAGCTCAGCGCTCTGGTCCGGACGTGCCTCCGGGCTGCCACTGCGCAGCTCGACGTGCTCCAGTGTGCCGGTGAAGGTGAAGGGTGGGCGATAGTCGGCGCTGACCGGGACGCCGCGGTCGCGACCAACGAGCAGGCCCGCACCCGACGAACCCAGGTTGGGGAAGAACAGCAGGCCGGGGAGCGCACCCTCGGCGACGTCGGACCCGTCGACGGCGAGCACCAGCCGCGGCTCGAGACCGGGCTCGTAGCGGATCGACAGCACGTGCGCGCCTGCGGGCACCGGCTCCGTAGCGGCGACCCGAACCGTGCGATCGAGCATCGCGACGGTCGCCACCAGCCGCCCCTCGAGGAGGTACGCCGCCCAGCCGCCGTGCCGATCACCGATCGCGACGAGGATCCCCTCCGCCGCCTGCTCGTCGTCGGGCACCACGACCTGGGCCGTCAGCTCGAAGCCGCCCATGATGGCGGGGAGCTGGCTGTCCTGCACCGGCTGGCCACCGGGCGCGTATCGGCCGACCTCCGGCGGGGGGAACTCCCCGGGGTGCATGTGCTCCATCGACGCTGGGAACTCGAAGAGCGGCAGCACCTGGTTGCGTCCGGCCTCCGACCACCACAGGCCTTCCATCTCCCGGACCCGCTCGGGGTGCTCGTCGGCGACGTCCTGGGACTCGGAGAAGTCGGTGGTGAGATCGAAGAGCGACCACCGGTCGGTGTCGAAGTCGAAGCTGCCGAGCAGGTGCGATCGTTCGTCGAACTGGTTCGCGACGTGGTCGGTCACCGCCATCCAGCCGTCGTGGTAGACCGCCCGGGAGCCGAACATCTCGAAGTACTGCAGCCGACGGTGCTCCTCGGCCTCTGCCTCGGCGAAGCTCGGAAGCAGCGACCGACCCTCGACGGGCTGCTGGGTCACCCCGTCCACCGTCTCGGGCACCTCGATCCCGGCCGCGTCCAGGACGGTCGCATAGAGGTCGACGGCGTGGCAGAACTGCGCACGCACGTCGCCATGGCCGCTCAGCCGGTCGCCCCAGCGCACGACGAGCGGGGTGCGGACCCCGCCGAGCCACGCGTAGCGCTTCCACAGCCGCAGCGGCGAGTTGCCCGCCCAGGCCCAGCCGTAGGGGTAGTGGTTGTAGGCGTCCTGGCCGCCGATCTCGTCGATCCGGGCGAGGGACTCCTCGACGTCCTCCCCCATGCCGAGCCAGCCGGCCGCCTCGTTGAGCGTGCCCGTCGTGCCACCTTCGGCGCTCGCGCCGTTGTCGGACATCAGCATGATCAAGGTGTCGTCGGCGATCCCCCGCTGCTCGAGGTCGTCGAAGAGCCGCCCGAGATGGTGGTCGGTGTGGGTGACGAAGCCGGCGAAGACCTCCATGTAGCGCGCGAAGAGCCGGCGCTGGTCCGGGGGAAGCGCCTCCCAGTCGGGGATCCACGGCGGCCGCTCGGACAGCACGGTGTCCGGCGGGACGATGCCCTCGGCGACCTGACGATCGAAGGCGCGTTGCCGCCACGCCTCCCAGCCGTCGTCGAACTGGCCGCGATAGGGCTCCACCCACTCCTCGGTCACCTGGTGCGGTGCGTGCGCAGCCCCCGGGGCGAAGTAGAGGAAGAACGGCTTGCGGGCCTCGGCCTGCTGCTGGTCCTGCACCATCCGGATGGCCTGGTCGACCAGGTCCTCGGTGAGGTGGTAGCCCTCCTCGGGGGTCCGCGGCGGCTCGATGTGGGTGTTGTCGCGCACCAGCTCGGGGGCCCACTGACTGGTCTCGGCTCCGAGGAAGCCGTAGTAGCGCTCGAACCCCTGCCCCAGCGGCCAGCGGTCGAACGGTCCGGCAGCGGAGTACTCGTTCTTGGGCGCCAGGTGCCACTTGCCGACGGCGAGGGTGTTGTATCCGCGATCGCGCAGCAGCCGGGCAAGGCCGGCGGCCGACCGCGGCATCCGGCCCGTGTAGCCCGGGAAGCCGAGCGCGGCCTCCTGGGTGACCCCCATCCCGACAGCGTGGTGGTTGCGCCCGGTGAGCAGTGCTGCTCGGGTCGCCGAGCAGACCGCTGTGACGTGGAACCGGTTGTAGCGCAGTCCACCGGCCGCCAGCCGGTCGATGTTGGGCGTGTCCAGCCCGGCGCCGAAGCAGCCGAGCTGGGCGAAGCCGACGTCGTCGAGCACGACCATGAGGACGTTCGGGGCGTCCGGGCCGGGCGTGGGGTACTCGACGAAGCGGGGCTCGGAGGTCTGGACGCGCGTGGTGATGCGTTGAGTCGGCACGTCCCGGATTCTGTCATCCGAGTGCCACTTCTGTCTGCGGTCGGAGTACGGCAGGATGCGCCCATGACCCAGACCTCGTGGATCACCTCATCGGGACCCGACGGCGAGGTGGCCTACCCGGCCGCACCGTGGCAGATGGTGGGCCAGCTCTGGCTGTCGCTGTTCAGGCTGCCGGAGCCGGTCGACGAGCTCCGACCGGCCGGTCTCTACGGCGCGGCGTTCGTCAGCTACGAGCCGGGCAGCCCGCTCACCTACTCCGAGCTGCTGGTCGCGCGGCCGATCCCGGCACCGACCGGCAAGGGCCGCCGGGTGTCGATCACCGACATCTGGGTCGACTCCCCCGCCTCGGTCGCCGGCGGCCG
>JBAWHI010000391.1:0-1995 GCA_049593675.1 Nocardioides sp. | reverse complement strand
CGATCCCGACCAAGCGCTCGGAGATCTTCACGACCGCCGACGACAACCAGCCGTCGGTCGAGATCAAGGTCGCCCAGGGTGAGCGGCAGATGTGGTCGCAGAACCAGCCGCTCGGCAACTTCGAGCTGACCGGCCTGCCGCCGGCGCCGCGTGGCGTGCCCAAGATCGAGGTCACCTTCGACATCGACGCCAACGGCATCGTCCACGTCACCGCGAAGGACCAGGCCTCCGGCAAGGAGCAGTCGATGACGATCTCCGGCGGCTCCGCGCTGTCGAAGGACGACATCGACCGGATGGTCCGCGAGGCCGAGCAGTACGCCGAGGAGGACGCCAAGCGCCGCGAGGCCGTCGAGGTCCGCAACCAGGCCGACCAGCTCGTCTACACGACCGAGAAGTTCGTCGCGGACAACGCCGAGAAGCTGCCCGACGACGTCAAGACCGAGGTCCAGGCCGACGTCGACGCGCTCAAGGCGATCCTCGAGAACGACGAGGCGAGCGCCGAGGAGCTCCAGGCCGGCGTCACCAAGCTCGGGGAGTCCAGCCAGAAGATGGGCGCCGCGATGTACGCCGCCGCCGAGGCTGACGCAGCTGCGGCCGGTGGCTCGGACGGCTCGACCGGCGGGGCCGACGACGACGTCGTCGACGCCGAGATCGTCGACGAGGAGCCGGCCGACGTGGCCGGCGCCGGGGAGGCCGCCGACGCCGTCGAGGGGGAGTCCGCGGAGGAGCCCGTCGCAGCCGGTGGCGACGTCGAGCAGGACGCGGTCGACCTGGCCGCGGACGACGCGCTCGCCGTGGCCCGGATGGAGTCCGCCGAGCGCCTCGCGGACCTCCAGCGGCTCCAGGCGGAGTTCGTGAACTACAAGCGGCGGGTCGAGCGCGACCGCGACCTGCTCAAGGAGAACGCGACCTTCAAGGCGCTGGCCCCGATCGTCGAGGTGCTCGACACCATCGACCGGGCCCGGGAGCACGAGCCGCTCGACGGCGGCTTCAAGGCCGTCGCCGAGCAGCTCGAGCGGACGGTGGCCGGTTCCGGGCTGCTGAAGTACGGCGCGCCCGGCGACGCGTTCGACCCGACCGTCCACGAGGCGCTCTCGCACATCGGCGAGGACCCCGAGGTGGAGGTCACCACCTGCAAGGTGATCGCCAAGGCCGGCTACAAGATCGGCGACCGGGTGGTGCGCGCCGCGCAGGTGCTGGTGGTCGACCCCGCCAGCCAGCCTGCGGAGCCCGAGGTCGCCGAGCAGGCAGCAGAGGACGAGTAGGGAAGGGAGGTGCGCGATGGCTGACCAGGACGGCTTCCGAGCGGACTGGGCGCAGAAGGACTTCTACCAGGTCCTCGGCGTGAAGAAGGATGCGTCGGCCGACGAGATCAAGAAGGCCTACCGCAAGCTCGCGCGCGCCAACCACCCCGACTCCAACCCGGGCGACGCGGCCAAGCACGAGAAGTTCAAGGCGGTCGCGGAGGCCTACGACGTCGTCGGCGACACCGACAAGCGCGCCAAGTACGACGAGATGCGTCGCCTCTACGGTTCCGGGGGCTTTCCCCGCGGTGGCGGTGGGGGTGGCGGCGGCTTCGGTCGCGGCGGGGGCCCCGGCGCCGGCGGTGGCGTGTCCATGGAGGACCTGCTGCGCGACCGCGCGAGCGGCGGCGGCTTCGGCGACATGTTCGGTGACCTCTTCGGTGGCGGCGGCACCCGGCGCAGCCAGCCCCGCCCCGCCAAGGGTGCCGACGCGGAGACCACCGCGACGATCTCCTTCACCGACGCCCTCGACGGCGTCACGATCTCGCTGCGGCTCGCCTCCGACTCACCCTGCCCGACCTGCTCGGGCACCGGCGGCAAACCAGGCACCCGTCCCCACATCTGCGCCGAGTGCGAGGGCGCCGGCTACATCGTGTCCACCAGCGGCGGTGCGTTCTCGATGAACGAGACCTGCCCGCGCTGCGCCGGGCGGCAGCTGATCTACGACGAGGCGTGCCCGACCTGCCACGGC
>JBAWHI010000390.1:0-1549 GCA_049593675.1 Nocardioides sp. | reverse complement strand
ACGCATTCCCGCCGCCCCAAGGGTTGTACGACGCACGCAACGAGCACGATGCGTGCGGCGTGGCGTTCGTCGCCACCCTGACCGGCGTCGCCAGCCACGACATCGTCAAGCAGGGCATCAAGGCCCTGCGCAACCTCGACCACCGCGGAGCCGCGGGCGCCGAGCCGAACACCGGCGACGGGGCCGGCATCCTGCTCCAGGTCCCCGACGAGTTCCTCCGGGCGGTCGTCGACTTCGCCCTGCCGCCGCAGCACGCCTACGCCGTCGGCACGGCGTTCCTCCCCGGCGACGAGGAGCAGGTCGCGAAGACCCGCGCCCGGGTCGAGGAGATCGCGGCCGAGGAGGGCCTGAGCGTCCTCGGCTGGCGCGAGGTGCCGACCGACCCGTCCGCGCTGGGCGGGATGGCCCTGGGTGTGATGCCGACGTTCAGCCAGCTGTTCGTCGCCGGCTCCGCGTCCCGGGTCAGCGGCATGGCCCTCGAACGGCTCGCGTTCTGCCTGCGCAAGCGCGCCGAGCACGAGACGGACGCCTACTTCCCGTCGATGTCGTCGAGGACCCTGGTCTACAAGGGCATGCTCACGACCGACCAGCTCGACCACTTCTACCCCGACCTGCTCGACGAGCGCGTCGCGTCGGCCATGGCCGTGGTGCACTCGCGCTTCTCCACCAACACCTTCCCGAGCTGGCCGCTGGCGCACCCGTTCCGCTTCATCGCCCACAACGGCGAGATCAACACGGTGATGGGCAACCGGAACTGGATGCGCGCCCGCGAGGCCCTGCTGGGCTCGGACGTGATCCCCGGTGACCTGGAGCGGCTCTACCCGATCTGCACGCCGGGCGCCTCGGACTCCGCGTCGTTCGACGAGGTCCTCGAGCTGCTGCACATGGGGGGCCGCTCGCTGCCGCACTCGGTGCTGATGATGATCCCCGAGGCGTGGGAGAACCACGGTGAGATGGACGCCAAGCGGCGCGCCTTCTACGAGTTCCACTCCGCGCTGATGGAGCCGTGGGACGGCCCCGCGTGCGTGGTGTTCACCGATGGCTCCCAGATCGGTGCGGTCCTCGACCGCAACGGTCTGCGTCCCTCGCGCTACTGGGTGACCGACGACGGGCTGGTGGTGCTCGCCTCCGAGGTCGGGGTGCTCGACATCGACCCCGCGACCGTGGTCCGCAAGGGCCGGCTCCAGCCGGGCCGGATGTTCCTCGTCGACACCGACGAGCACCGGATCATCGAGGACGAGGAGATCAAGGCCGAGCTCGCCGCCGAGAACCCCTACGACGAGTGGCTGCATGCCGGGCAGATCCACCTCGACGACGTACTCGACCGCGAGCACATCGTCCACACCCACGCCTCGGTCACCCGGCGCCAGCAGGTCTTCGGCTACACCGAGGAGGAGCTGCGGGTCCTGCTCACGCCGATGGCCAACACCGGCGGTGAGCCGCTGGGCTCGATGGGCACCGACACGCCCATCGCCGCGCTGAGCGAGAAGCCACGACTGCTCTTCGACTACTTCAGCCAGCTCTTCGCCCAGGTCACCAACCCGCCCCT
>JBAWHI010000389.1:0-11690 GCA_049593675.1 Nocardioides sp. | reverse complement strand
GGTTCTGGATCAGCTCGCCGACCGTGCGCATCCGGCGGTTGCCGAAGTGGTCGATGTCGTCGGCGGAGATCTCGAGCTCACCCTGCGGCGACTCGACCTGCTCGCGGCCGTCGTGCAGCGCGACGATGTACCGGATCGCGGCGACGATGTCGTCGACCGTCAGCGTCTGCTGGTCGAACGCCTCGGTCAGCCCCAGCTTCTTGTTGATCTTGTAGCGACCGACCTTGGCCAGGTCGTACCGCTTGGGGTTGAAGTAGTAGTTGTTCAGCAGCGTCTGGGCGGCCTCCTCCGTCGGCGGCTCGCCCGGGCGGAGCTTGCGGTAGATGTCGAGGAGCGCGTCCTTCTGGGTCTCGGTGTGGTCCTTCTCCAGAGTCAGCATCATCGACTCGTACTGGCCGAACTCCTCGCGGATCTGCTCCTCGGTCCAGCCGAGCGCCTTGAGCAGCACCGTGACGTTCTGCTTGCGCTTGCGGTCCAGGCGCACGCCGACCATGTCGCGCTTGTCGATCTCGAACTCCAGCCACGCACCCCGCGACGGGATGAGCTTGGCGGTGTAGATGTCCTTGTCCGAGGTCTTGTCGGCGGCGCGCTCGAAGTAGACGCCCGGGGACCGCACCAGCTGGGAGACCACGACACGCTCGGTGCCGTTGATGATGAAGGTGCCCTTGTCGGTCATGAGCGGGAAGTCGCCCATGAAGACGGTCTGGCCCTTGATCTCACCGGTCTCGTTGTTGGTGAACTCCGCCGAGACGTAGAGCGGAGCGGAGTAGGTGAAGTCCTTCTCCTTGCACTCATCGACGGTGTACTTCGGGTCGTAGAAGACCGGGTTCTCGAACGACAGGGACATCGTCTCGGAGAAGTCCTCGATCGGGGAGATCTCCTCGAAGATCTCCTGGAGCCCCGACTTGCTCGAGACGTCCTCGCCCTCACCGCGGCGGCGCTCGACGGCGGCCTGCCACTTCTCGTTGCCGACCAGCCAGTCGAAGCTGTCGGTCTGCAGAGAGAGGAGCTGAGGGAGCTCGAGGGGCTCGGTGATCTTTGCGAAAGAAATGCGGCGGGAGTTACCGGAGGTGGTGCGCGCGGCCAAGAGGTGTCCTTCGACGATTCGCTCTTCGAACTGCGTGAGCCCACCACAAAGTCAACCACCGGGCAGGTCGACGAGCATTTGAGGGCAGACGCAAAAGATCAGCCTACCGCAGGCAGGCACGCACCACAAACCCCGCTCCGGACTTGTTGCCGACGATCATGAACGTCGAGGTGGCTGCGGTCAAGCAGCGCGGCCGCAGCGTTGTGGATCAGTCGCCCAGGAGGGGCGATCCGGTGTGGGTCAGGCTCAGGCGCGGTCGGGCGCGGGTCGGCGCGGTCAGGGCGCCGAGCAGCCGGCGCCCGGCAGCCGGCTCAGGTCTCCAGACCGGCGACCAGCCAGTCCCCGTCGACGTCCTCCATCGTGATCGTGACCCAGTTCTTGTAGACCTCGGGCTCGGTGAACTTCTTGTTCGTCCGGGTCTGGTTGACCAGGACGAACACCTGCACCCGGTCCTCGCCCGAGCGCACCACCGACGAGCGCACCAGCTCCGCCTCGAGCACCGTCCCGGTCGCCGGGGCGTTCTGGGCGATGATCCCGTCGAAGAGCTCGTCGTACTCCTGGCGGTAGTCGCCGGTGAGGTACTGCTGCGCAGCCGCCTGGGACTCCTCGATGTTCTTCGCGTCGTAGGACAAGATCGGCACCACGGCGCGCTCGGCCGCCGACTGTGCGGCGGCGGTCGCGTCCTCGACGGCGTCGTCGGAGGGCATCGTGGCGTAGACGACCGCGGCGGTCGTCGCCACGACCAGGGTGAGGGCCGCGAGCCCGATCAGCAGCCAGGCCGGCACCACGGCGCGGCGAGGTGCCGCGGGCTGCTCGTCGCTCGTCTCCGGCGTCGGCCCGCCCGCGGGCACGAGCACCGGCTCCGGCTCCGGCTCGGGCGTGCGGAGTCCGATCTCGAGGTCGTACGCCGCGCGTCGATCCGGGTCGAGCAGCACCTCGGCCGCCTGGTTCAGCGTCGTGAACCTGCGGTCGGTCGGGTCCAGATCGGCGATGGCGGCGCGCCAGCTCGCTCGGATCCGGTCCGAGGAGACATCGGGGTCGACGTCGAGCACGTCGTACCAGCTGGGGTTCACGAGCCCTCCCCCGTCACCGGAGCGTAGTTGTCGACGAGCCACTCCCCGTCGGTGCGCACGAGGTCGACCTTCCAGCGCAGCACGTCCTCGCCGCCGGCGATCCGCAGCGAGTCGTCGTCGGGCTTCTCGGGGTCGGGGTAGGTCCCGGAGAGCCCGGCGGCCACGATCGCGACGGCCGAGTCCTGGTCGATCGACTCGACGCCGACCCCGAAGATCTCGGCCGAGCGGGCGTAGCCGGCCTGGGTGACGGTCTGCTCGGCGATCGGCAGGCCGGAGGTCGCGAAGTCGTTGCTGAACTTCGGCGTGATCACCTCGTCCACGAGGTCCTCGTAGTCGGTGAGGTGGCCCTCGCCGTCGAGGTCGTCGGGGCCGTAGGTGTTGAGTCGCAGCACGAACTGCTCGGTCTGAGACATCACCGCCTCACGCTCGGACTGGAGGTCGTCGGCATCGCCGCGGCGGTCGGCGAGCAGCCAGACCAAGACGCCTGCGGAGATCAGCAGCAGCGCGACGAGCACGACCAGCAGCACCAGCCGGAAGCCGGCCGAGCGCGGCGTCTGGTCGGGCTCGGCGGTGCTCACCGCGCCAGGGGCTGGAGGAACAGCCACTTCCAGGACTCCTCTCCGAAGGCGGGTGGCGCCAAGGTACCGGGCTGGTCGAGCGACGGATCGACGCGGCCGCCCCAGCGCAGGGTGTCCGTCTCCGGGTCGTAGGACGCCACCGGCGAGCGGTAGGCCGCCCCGGGCCGCGAGAGGTTCTGCAGGCCGCGGGCGTTGCTCTGCGCGGCCGGCTCGCTGCAGCGGGCATCGACGTTGAGAGGTCGGTTGGAGCCGTCCTGCGGAGGACGGGTGTCGGTGCCCTCGTAGCCGCGGTGGCAGACCGGGGTCGTGGTCGCGATCAGTCCGAAGTGCGCGTCGTAGAGACCCGTGTCGGGGGACTTGGAGACGACGGTGAAGCCACCCTCGACGACGTAGGGATAGATCACGAGGATCTGCTCGATGCCGGGCAGGTGCTCGACCACGACCTCGCCCGCGGTGACGGCGTTGTTGATCAACGCTCCGAGGTCCACCTCGTTCTCCTCGAGGAAGGTGCGCAGCTGGGTCGCCGTCGCCGAGCCCTGCTCGATGACCTCGCGCAGCGCCTGGTCGGACCCGGCCAACGAGCCGCTGAACAGGCTCAGGTCGCGAGCGAAGGTGCGGATCGCACCTGCCTTGTCGACCTGGCTCTGCAGCACCGTGTTGCTGTCACGGATCAGGGCGGTCGTGACGTCGAAGTTCGCGTTGGCCTCCTCGATGAAGGAGTTGCCGGTGTCGATGATCTGTTGGAGGTCCTCCCCCGTGCCGCCGAACGCCTGCCCGAGCTCGTCGACGGTCGTGCGCAGCGACTCCTGGTCGACGGAGGTCACCGTGTTCGAGATGTCGCTGAGCAGCTTCTGGGTCGGGATCGGGGTCCGGGTGTCGTCGATCGCGATCTCCGAGCCGTCGGCGAGGTACGGCGCCGCGTCGGTCTGCGGCTGCAGCTCGACGTACTGCTCGCCGACGGCCGAGCGGTTGCCGACGACGGCCAGCGCGTCGGCCGGGATCTCGTCGTAGCCGTTCTCGATGTCGAGGTGGACGTCGACGCCCGCGTCGGTCAGCTCCAGCTCGCTGACCTCGCCCACCCGGACGCCGCGGTAGGACACCTCGCCACCGGCGAAGATGCCGCCGGATTCGCCGAAGTGCGCGACCACCGAGTAGCTGTCGTCGAAGACCAGCCGGTCGAGCTGGGCGTAGCGGGCGCCGACATAGCTGACGCCCAGCAGGGTGATCGCGACGAACACCAACAGCTGGATGCGAGTGCGACGAGTGATCATCGAGTCACCATCCCCGGGACCAGGAGGCGGACCAGCGTCGGGTCGAAGGCCCGGCTGAGCTGGCCGAGCGTCGGACCCTGTGGATGCTGGGTCGGGCCGGCCCCGGCACGGTTGAGGCCGAGCGTGTCACCGACGCCGCCCAGCACCCCGCCGAGCGGTCCGTCGGTGGGGAGCTCGGGCAGGCCGGGAAGATTGGGCAGGCCGGGCACCTGGTTGAGCGCCCGGCAGACCACGGTGTCCTTGTTCTTCTTCTTCAAGCAGGCCTCCCGGAGCTTGAGCACGCCCTTGACGGAGCCGAGGAGCTTGCGACACGGCTTGCTGGTCAGGTCGCCGCTGCGCAGGCACCGGGTGACCCGGCTGAGGACCACGGTCGGGTCGATGTCGCTCGGCAGGACGGTCGGCAGCTCGGTCGGGAGCTGGGTCGGTCCACCGGAGATGCCGCCGGAGAGATCGACCTCGAGCTCGACCGACAGGTTGGTGTAGTCGCCCATGTGCAGGTTGCGAGCCACCTGCGGGTCGCGGCCGACGACCTCGTCCACGAACGGGTAGGTCAAGAACACGTGGAAGGACTCCACGAAGGCGTCCCCGGCGTTGCCGAGCTCGGTGAGGACGGGGTTGAGCTGCTTGAGTGTGTCGATGGTGCCCTGCTTGGAGGCTCGGATCACCCGGACTCCGACGTCGCCGAGGTCGCTGAGCTTCTCCAGCATCGTCACCAGGTCGTCACGCTGCTTGTCGATGGACGTCAGCGCGCTCGGCAGCTCCTCGAGGGCGGCGTCGATGGAGCCCTGCTGCCGGCGCACCGAGACGGCGAGGTCGTTGACGGACTCGATCGCATCGACGATGTCCGCCTTGCCCTCGTCGAGCTGGGCCATGAAGGTGCGGATCTGCTCGAGGACGGAGCGGGCGGTGTCCTCACGGCCTTCGAGCGCCTGGTTCAGCTCGGTGGCGATCGTCTTCAGCTGGGCCACGCCGCCGCCGTTGAGGAGCAGGCTCAGGGCGCCGAGGACCTCCTCGACCTCGGGGTTGCGGCCGGTCTGCTCGAGCGGGATCACCGCCCCGTCGGCGAGCGGCTCGTCCGCGGAGGCCTCCTCGGGCGCCTTGAGCGCGACGAACTTCTCGCCCAGGAGGCTGGTCTGGCGGATCTCGGCGATCGCGTTGCTGGGCAGGCCGGTGTCGCTCGGGATCTCCATCGACACCAGGGCGTGGTCGCCCTCGAGGTCCACGTCGGTGATCTGTCCGACGCTGACGTCGTTGACCTTGACGGTCGACTTGGGCACGAGGTCGAGGACGTCGACGAACTCGGCCTGGACCGTGATCGGGTCGTCGACCGATGTCCCGCCCGGGAGGGGCAGCTGGTAGACGTCGAGGTCGCAGCCGGTCAGCACGATGGTGCCGACGAGCAGCGCGACGATCGCGCGGGCCATCCGGGGAAGCGTCCTCATCGCTCCACCCCCACGAGTCCGCCGAGCGTCGCGTCGAACGCGTCGCGCGGAGCCCCGGTAGCCGTGAGGCCGCCGGTGCCGCCCGTGCCGGGCCGGGGCAGGATCCCGTCGACCAGGTCGCACAGGTCGCCCGAGGTGTCGGCCTGGTTGACGAACGTGCAGAGCAGGAGGGCGGGGTCGGACTCGATCTGGTGGATCAGGTTGCCGATGTTGGCGTTGGTGTCGAGGGTGCCCGCCTCCGGGTTGTAGGTCAGGGCCAGGTTGTTGAGCGCCAGCGGGGCCGAGTCGAGGATCTGGTCCAGCTCGGCCCGGCGCTTGACGAGGACCTGCGAGACCCGCTTGAGCCCGCGGATGTTGCTGCCGAGCACGTCGCGGTTGTCCTGCACGAACCTGGACACCTGACCGAGCGCGGTCGACAGGTTGCGCAGCGAGGCCGAGAGCTCCTGGCGCTCGCCGGCGAGCATCGTGGAGACGTCCGCGAGCGAGTCGTTGAAGCGGCGGACGGTCTTGTCGTTCGTGGCCAGCGTGCTGATGAACCCCTGGAGCTCACGCGCGGAGCCGAACAGCTCCTCCTTGTTGTCATCCAGGGTGGTGCTGAGCTTGCCGAAGTCCTCGATGGTCTGGTGGAACCGGGCGCCCTGCCCGCCGAAGTTCTCGGCGGTGGTCTCGAGGAGGTCGGTGAGGGCACCCTTCTCGTTGGCTCCGGTCGGGCCGAGGGCGACCGTCAGGTCGTCGAGGCTGGTGTAGATCTGGTCGAGCTCCAGCGGGACGGCGGTGCGGTCCTGGTCGAGGGTCGCCCCGTCGGCCAGCACCTCGCCTCCGGTGTAGACCGGGGTGAGCTGCACGAACCGGTCGCCGACGATCGACGGCGCGATGATCGCGGCCTTCGCGTCCGCCGGCACCTCGATATCGGCGTCGTAGGACATCGTCACGACGACGTCGGTGCCCGACGGGGTCACGGTGTCCACCTGGCCCACCGGGACGCCGAGCACCCGCACGTCGCTGCCCTCGTAGATCGAGATGGTGCGCGGGAAGTGCGCGGTGATGGTCTTGCGCTCCTCGCCCCCGAACATCACGACCGCGGCCGTGACCAGCAGCGCGATGATGACGGCCGGCACCACGGCCCGCTTGACGGTGCTCATCCCACGCCACCTCCGCCCCGGACGTCCGGCACGGGCGGCATGTTCTGGATGTAGGTGTCGAACCACGGTCCGTTGCCCAGCGTGCTCGCGAAGACCCGGTAGAACGGCGCCATCAGGCGCAGGCTGTTGTCGAGGTTGTCCTCGTTCTTGTTCAAGACGGCCACCACGTTGTCGAGGTGCTCGAGGGCCGGCTTGAGATCGGCTCGGCTGCGCTTGATCAGGATGGTCAGCTCCTTGGACAGGCTGCTCGTCGAGACCAACAGGTTGTGCACCGCCTCGCGACGGGCGACCAGCGCCCGGAACAGGACGTCGGAGTCGTTCATCAGCGCGACGATGTCCTCGTCGCGCTCGTTGAGGACGCCGGTGACGCGGTCCAGGTTCTGCAGCAGGGTGCTGATCTGGTCGTCGCGGCTGGCGATGGTGGTGGACAGCGCCGACACACCGCGCAGGGCCTTGCGGAACTCCTCGGGCGTGTTGCGCGTCAGGTCGGCGAGCGTGGTGAGGGACTCGGCCAGTCGGTCGGTGTCGATCCGCTCGGAGGTCTCGGCCAGCCCGGAGAACGCGTCGATGACGTCGTACGGCGAGCTGGTCCGCTCCACCGGGATCTCGGCCCCCTCGTCGAGCTGCCCGGAGCCGGCGGGCTCGAGCGAGAGGTACATCGCGCCGAGCAGCGTCTTGACCTTGATCGCGGCGCGGGTGTCGTCGCCGAACCCGGAGTCGGTGTCGATGCGGAAGGTGACCCGGACGTGGTCCCCGTCGAGCTCCACGGTCTCGACCTTGCCGACGCGGACCCCGGCGATCCGCACCTCGTCGTTGGCCTTGAGGCCGCCCGACTCGGAGAACGCGGCGTAGTAGGTGTCGCCGCCACCGATCAGCGGCAGGTCCTGGGCGCGGAACGCGCCGAGCACCAGCAGCGCGATGACGGCGAGGCTGATCGCCCCGACCACGACAGGGTTGCGCTCACGGAAGGGCGTGCTCATCGGAGCCCCCTCGGGGTTGTTCGGGGCGGCGGAGCGGAGGAGTCGAACCTCGGGCGGTGGATCATCCGAGATCACACCTCGCGCCGCCGGTCTTGTAGTGCACCGGGACGGACCGACCACCGGGAAGACGGACCCGGCCCTTGAAGTTGCACAGGTAGAAGTTGAACCAGGAGCCGTACGTCGCCGTGCGGCCGACCTTGTTGAGCTTGATCGGCAGCACCTGCAGGGCGCGGTCCAGCTCGGCCTTGCCCTTGTCGAGGTTGCCGGCGACCCGGCGCAGCTGCTTGATGTCGGACACGAACGGCTTGCGGATGCCCGACACCAGGGAGGCCGTCTCCACCGAGAGCGCGGAGATGTCGTCGAGCGAGCCGAGGATCGCTCGGCGATCGTCCTTGAGGCCGCCGACGAAGGTCCGGAACGTGGTGATCAGGCGGCTCAGCTGCTCGTCGCGGTCGCCGATGTGGTCGAGCACCTCGTTGAGGTTGTCGATCAGCTGGCCGATCACCTGGTCCCGGCTGGCCAGGGTCGTCGTGACGGATGCGGTGCTGGCGAGCAGGCCCTCCAGCGTCCCTCCCTCGCCCTGGAACACCTGGACGATCTCGTAGGAGAGCTGGTTGATGTCGGCCGGCGACAGCGCCTGGAAGAGCGGCTTGAAGCCGTTGAACAAGACCGTGAGGTCGAGTGCCGGGGTGGTCTGGGCGACCGGGATGGTCTCCCCTGCCTCCAGCTCGCCGGAGTCGCCGATCGCGTCGTCGAGCGCGATGTAGCGCTGGCCGACCAGGTTGCGGTAGCGGATGGAGGCGTGGGTCGCCCTGCTGAGCGGGGTCGACTCCTGGACGCTGAAGGTCACCAGGGCCCGGGTGCGGTCGACGATCTCCACGCCCTTGACGGTGCCGACCTTGACCCCGGCGATCCGGACGTCGTCGCCCTTCACCACTCCCGTCGCGTCCACGAACTCGGCGCGGTACTCGGACTTCGCGGAGAACGTGATGTTGCCGATGGTCACGACCAGCACACCGGTCGCCAGGATCGTGACGAGCATGAAGATCAGCAGCTTGGTGAGATCACCTGCTGTTCGGCGGTCGAGGACCTTCATCGCAGCGACACCTCCGCGCCTCGGGCCATCGGGGCGACCAGGAGCAGGCCGAGGTCGGGAACGTCGGCCTCGCTGACGCCGAGCGCCGGGCCGAGGAGCGTTCGCAGCAGGTCGCTCTCCGAGGCCGTGCCGGCCATGGTGCGGAAGTGGTCGTTGGGCACCACGCGCGAGGTTCCCTTGCCGGTCGGCTCGTCGACGCCGTCGTTGAAGTTCGGCTGGTGACGCAGCGGGTTGTCCTGGCTCCACGGGGGGTTGGGCAGGTGCAGGCAGTTCGGGCCACGGTCCTCCCCGAAGCGGGGCTGGTCGTTCGCGTTGTAGCCGCGCGGCTGGTTCGGGAGCGTCTCCAGCACGATGTGGAGCTTGAACCCCCGGAACGCCTCCGCCTGCAGCTTGCCGGCGTTGACGATCCCCTTCGTCAGGCACTCGAACTCGGGGGCGTACTTGGCAAAGACCCCGAACTGCTCGTCCCCGATCTCGCTGAGCCGGATCAGGTTGTCGCCGTTCTCGTCGAGGAACCCACGGGCGGTGTCGGAGAACGACGAGATGTCGCTGAACAGGGCGTTGAGCTGCACCTCGCGGTCCTCGAGGGTGCCGGTGGTCGTCACGGTGTCGTCGAGGATGCTCGCGATCTCCGGCATCACCTCCGCGTAGGTGTCGGAGACCCGGGCCGTGAGCCGGAGGTCCTCGACCAGCGCGGGGATCTGGGGGTTGATCCGCTGGAGGTAGCCGTCGACCGTCTCGAGGTTCTCGCCCAACTGGTCTCCGCGGCCCTCGAGCGCTGTCGCCAGGGCGTTGAGGGTGAGGTTGATGTCGGCCGGCTGCACCGTGCGCAGCAGCGGATAGAGGTCGGAGAGGACCTTCTCGACCTCGATGGACACCTCGGTGCGCTCGATGGTCTCGCCGGCCCGGAGGGACTCCGACGAGGGATCCTCGGGGATCTCCAGCGAGACGTACTTCTCCCCGAACAGGGTCTTGGGCACGATCGAGCCGGTCACGTTCGCCGGGATCGTCTCGGTCTCCTCCGGATAGATGCCGAGGGTGAGCTCGGCCCCCTCGGCGTTGGCGTCGAAGGCGAGCACCTCACCGACGATGACGCCCCGGACCTTGACGTCGGCCCGGCTGGGCAGCTGCAGGCCGATGGTCGAGGTCTGCAGCGTCACCTGGTCGTACTCGGAGAACTTCTTGGTGAAGATCGCATAGGTGAACCACACCCCGGCCAGCAGGATCAGGATGAAGGCCACCCCCAGGAGCTTGTGGCTGCCGTTCAGACGCGTCACCAGATCACCCCGCCAACCTGACGGTGGTCGAGGCGCCCCAGATCGCCATCGACAAGAACAGGTCGATCACGTTGATCGCGACGATGCTCGTGCGCACGGCCCGCCCCACGGCGACGCCGACCCCGGCCGGCCCGCCCGAGGCGGTGTAGCCGTGGTAGCAGTGGATCAGGATCACGGTGACCGCGAAGACGAGCACCTTGCCGAAGGACCAGAGCACGTCCCCGGGTGGGAGGAAGGCGTTGAAGTAGTGGTCGTAGGTGCCGGTGCTCTGCCCGAAGAACTGGGTGACCGTCAGCCTCGTCGCGAAGTAGGAAGCGAGCAGGCCGACGACGTAGAGCGGGATGATCGCGATCAGACCGCCGATGATGCGGGTGGTCACCAGGAACGGCAGGGACGGGATCGCCATCACCTCGAGCGCGTCGATCTCCTCGGAGATGCGCATCGCGCCGAGCTGGGCGGTGAAGCCGCAGCCCACCGTGGCGGCCAGGGCGATGCCGGCGACCAGCGGCGCGATCTCGCGGGTGTTGAAGTAGGCCGAGACGAAGCCGGAGAAGGCCGCCGTACCGAGCTGGTTGAGCGCGGCGTAGCCCTGGAGCCCGACCTCCGTGCCGGTGAAGAAGCACATCGCGGTGATGACGCCCACGGTGCCGCCGATGACGGCCAGCGACCCCGACCCGAGGGTGACCTCGGCCAGGATGCGCAGGATCTCCTTCTTGTAGCGGCGCACGGTACGCGGGGTCCATGCCAGCGCCTTGATGAAGAACGCGAGCTCTTCGCCGAGGCTGTCGAGGGTCTTGAGGGGCTTGTCGTACACGGCCCGCATGTTCGCCATGGCCGCTAACCCGTCTTCGGTGGGACGAGCTGCAGGTAGATCGCGCTCATCACGAAGTTGACGATGAACAGGAGCATGAAGGTGATGACGACCGACTCGTTGACCGCGTCACCGACGCCCTTGGGCCCACCGGCGGCGTTCATCCCCTTGTAGCAGGCGACGACCGCCGCGATCAGGCCGAACACCAGGGCCTTGGCCATGCCTTGCCACAGGTCCGGCAGCTGCGCGAGGGCGGTGAAGCTGGCGATGTAGGCCCCCGGGGTGCCGTCTTGGAGCACGACGTTGAAGACGTAGCCTCCGGCCACCCCGACGACGCTGACCAGCCCGTTGAGGAAGACCGCGACGAGCATGCAGGCCAGGACCCGCGGCACCACGAGCCGCTGGATCGGGTCGATGCCCAGCACCATCATGGCGTCGAGCTCCTCGCGGATCTTGCGCGCACCGAGATCGGCGGCGATCGCCGACCCGGCGGCGCCGGCGATCAGCAGCGAGGTGGCGATCGGCCCCGCCTCGCGGACCACGGCGAGCACGGCGGCGGACCCGGTGAAGGACTGGGCGCCGAACTGCTTGATCAGCCCGCCGACCTGGAGCGCGATGACGGCACCGAACGGGATCGCGACCAACGCGGTCGGGATGATCGTCACCGAGGCGATGAACCACGCCTGCTGGAGGAACTCCCGCATCTGGAAGGGCCGCCGGAAGACCCCGCGCATCACGTCGAGACCGAAGGCGAAGAGCTTGCCAGCGGTCCCGACGGGCGCGAGGGCCCGGCTCGCGGTCAGGTTCGACATCGGGTCATCAGCCCCCGGTCACCATCGACATGTTGTCCTCGAACGAACCGGGGGGCGGGGTGACGCCGTTCTCCCGGCACCACTCGCCCGGCGGTCGCTGACTGCGGCGCGCGATCCCGTT
>JBAWHI010000388.1:0-3108 GCA_049593675.1 Nocardioides sp. | reverse complement strand
GTGGAGCGCGGGTCGGTGCGCGGGCGGAGCCTCGGCGGAGCCCGGCAGAGCCTCGGCGGAGCCTCGGCCCGGACCCCGTGCCGGGCCGGGCCGACCCCGACGACGCTGCTCGACCCGGAGGCCTTTGGTAGCGTGTGGCCGCAAGAGCTCCGGTGCTGTTGTGCCGGGGCTTCGCTCGTTCCAGGAGGCCCGACATGCCCGCCATCGCCATCATCGGTGCCCAGTGGGGCGACGAGGGCAAGGGCAAGGCGACCGATGTCCTCGGATCCCGCGTGGACTACGTCGTGAAGTTCAACGGCGGCAACAACGCCGGCCACACCGTCGTCATCACCGACGACCAGGGGGGCAGTGAGAAGTACGCCCTGCACCTGCTGCCGAGCGGCATCCTCACCCCCGGCTGCACCCCGGTGATCGGCAACGGCGTGGTCGTCGACCTCGAGGTGCTCGTCGAGGAGCTCGACGGGCTGATCGCCCGGGGTGTCGACGTCAGTCGGCTCAAGGTCAGCGCCAACGCGCACGTGATCGCCGACTACAACCGCTCCATGGACAAGGTCACCGAGCGCTTCCTCGGCTCGCGCAAGATCGGCACGACCGGTCGCGGCATCGGTCCGACGTACGCCGACAAGATGAACCGGATCGGCATCCGGATCCAGGACATCTTCGACGAGAAGATCCTCACCCAGAAGGTCGAGGGCGTCCTGGAGCTGAAGAACCAGGTCCTCACCAAGATCTACAACCGCCGGGCGGCCACGGTCGAGCAGACCGTGGAGGAGCTGATGTCCTACGCCGAGCGGCTGGCCCCGATGGTCTGCGACACCGGGCTGCTGCTCAACCAGGCGCTGGACCGTGGCGAGAACGTGCTGCTCGAGGCGGGCCAGGCGACGCTGCTCGACGTCGACCACGGCACCTACCCGTTCGTCACCTCCTCGTCGGCGACGTCCGGCGGCGCCTGCACCGGCTCCGGGATCCCGCCGACCCGGCTCGACACGATCATCGGGATCGTCAAGGCCTACACGACGCGCGTCGGCGAGGGGCCGTTCCCGACCGAGCTGCACGACGACGCCGGCGAGCACCTGCGCAAGGTCGGCGCGGAGTTCGGCACCACGACCGGCCGGCCGCGTCGCTGCGGCTGGTACGACGCCGTGATCGCCCGCTACGCCGCACGCGTCAACGGCGTCACCGACTTCGTGCTCACCAAGCTCGACGTGCTGACCGGGCTGGAGAAGATCCCGGTGTGCGTCGCCTACGACGTCGACGGCACCCGCCACGACGAGATGCCGGTCAACCAGAGCGACTTCCACCACGCCGTACCCATCTACGAGTACCTCGACGGCTGGTCGGAGGACATCTCGCAGGCCCGCACCTTCGAGGACCTGCCGGTCAACGCCCAGCGCTACGTCGAGGCCGTCGAGGCGATGTCCGGCGCCCGGATCTCCGCGGTCGGCGTCGGGCCGTCGCGGGCCGCGACGGTCGTCCGGCACGAGCTGATCTGAGGAGTCCCACCGTGAAGGTCCTCGTCGTCGGAACCGGCGGGCGCGAGCACGCGCTGGCCCTCTCGCTCGCCCGCGACCCCGCGGTCGTCGAGGTGCACGCCGCTCCGGGCAACCCGGGCATGGCCGCGGTCGCCACGCTCCACGACGTGGACCCGATGTCGGGGAACGCGGTCGCCGCCCTGGCCGCGGATCTGGGTGTCGACCTCGTCGTCGTGGGACCAGAGGCGCCCCTCGTCGCCGGGGTCGCGGACGTCGTGCGAGCGCGGGGCATCGCCGTGTTCGGCCCGTCCGGCGCGGCCGCCCGCCTGGAGGGGTCGAAGGCCTTCTCCAAGGACGTGATGGCGGCCGCTGGCGTCCCGACGGCGGGGTCGCACACCTGTGAGAGCGCGGCCGAGGTCGCTGCCGCCCTCGACGACTTCGGGGCGCCGTACGTCGTCAAGGACGATGCGCTCGCGGCCGGCAAGGGCGTCGTGGTGACGCGCGACCGCGCCGAGGCGCTCGCCCACGCCGAGGCCTGCGGGCGGGTGGTCGTCGAGGAGTTCCTCGACGGGCCCGAGGTATCGCTGTTCGCGATCTGTGACGGGACCGATGCCTATGCGCTGCAGCCCGCGCAGGACTTCAAGCGGATCTTCGACGGTGGCCACGGACCGAACACCGGCGGCATGGGCTCCTACACGCCACTGACCTGGGCGCAGGAGGACCTCGCCGAGGTGGTCCTCGCCCAGGTGGTGCGTCCGACGCTGGCCGAGATGGCCCGGCGGGGGGCGCCGTTCGTGGGCTGCCTCTACGTGGGTCTGGCGCTGACCGCGGACGGGCCGCGCGTCATCGAGTTCAACGTCCGCTTCGGCGACCCCGACATCCAGCCGGTGCTCGCCGTGCTCGAGTCCCCGCTGGGCGTCCTCCTGGGCGCTGCGGCCGCGGGTCGGCTCGCCGACGTGCCCCTGCCGAGCTTCCGCGACGCAGCTGCGGTCACCGTGGTGCTGGCCTCCGCCGGCTATCCCGAGTCGTCGTCGACGGGCGACGTCATCACCGGCGTCGACCTCGCCGAGGCCCACGCCGACGTCGACGTCGTGCACGCCGGCACCGCGCTCGTCGGCGGCGACCTGGTCACCGCGGGCGGCCGGGTGCTCGCCGTACGCGCCCTCGGCGCCGACGTCGCCGACGCCCGCTCGAAGGCGTACGCCGCCGCCGACCTGGTCGCCTTCCCCGGCCTGCAGCGCCGCGGCGACATCGCCGCCGAGCCGCTCGGCGTCGTCGAGGGCGCCTCCCTGCGCTGACCGTCCCCCTCCGGGCGTTCGCGCGCGGACGTCATACGGACAGTGTGTCCACCTGCTCCGTCCGTATGACGTCTCGACATCGGTCGGTGGGAGAATGGGCGGCGTGACCGTGCCGAACGTCCTTGCCACCCGCTACGCCTCCGCCGAGCTCGCCCGGATCTGGTCCCCGGAGCACAAGATCGTGCTCGAGCGGCAGCTGTGGATAGCGGTCCTCGAGGCCCAGCGCGACCTCGGCATCGAGGTGCCCGACGGCGTCGTCGAGGCCTACCGCGACGTCGTCGACAAGGTCGACCTCGACTCGATCGCCGCGCGCGAGCGGGTGACCCGCCACGACGTGA
>JBAWHI010000387.1:0-7222 GCA_049593675.1 Nocardioides sp. | reverse complement strand
CGATGACGGTGCCCTCGACGACGCCGTCCTCCTCCTTGACCTGCTCGATGGTGCCCCAGGCGCGCTCGTACTGGGCGCGCTTCTTGGACAGGATCAGGCGGCCTTCCTTGTCCTCCTTCTGGAGGACGAGGGCCTCGACCTTGTCGCCGACCTCGACGACCTCGTTGGGGTCGACGTCGTGCTTGATCGACAGCTCACGCGAGGGGATGACGCCCTCGGTCTTGTAGCCGATGTCGAGCAGGACCTCGTCCCGGTCGACCTTGACGATGGTGCCATCGACGATGTCACCGTCGTTGAAGTACTTGATGGTCGCGTCGATCGCGGCGAGGAAGTCCTCTTCAGAACCGATGTCGTTGACGGCAACCTGAGGCGCGTCGTAATCGGGAAGAGTGGAGATGGTGCTCGTCATAAGGGAGGTAGTTTCCTTGGATGGATGAAGTCGTGCGGGCACGGCGAAGATCGGGTTTCGCTAGCTCGTCAGGCGCTGCCACGAGTGACGGCCGAGCTAGCGAGCGAGGTTCCACTCTGTCTGGGACCCAGGCAGACCTCCGGCGCAGCCTTCAGGGTACGCGCGGCGCGCGAGCTACGTCCAACCGGCGTGGGCTACCGTCGGCCCATGGAGCTGGGCGCGATCCTCACCCTACCCATCCGGGTGAGCGTCGGGGCGGGCGTCGCCGCGGCCCGCGCGGCGCTCGGTGTCGACTCGATCGACCGGCTCGCCACCGCGATCAACGAGCTGATCGCCCCCGAGCGTCCGCTCGGACAGATGATCGCGCGCGACGGCGCGCTCGACCGGCTGATGGCCCCCGACGGCGCCCTCGAGCGACTGCTCGCGGACGGAGGCGCCCTGGACCGGCTGGCCGCCTCCGAGGGGCTGCTCGACCGACTCCTCGCGCCGGGCGGCGCGCTGGACCGGCTCACGGCCGACGGCGGGCTGCTCGACCAGCTGCTGCGTCCGGGCGGTCTGGCCGACCGGATGCTCGACGATGACGGGTACGTCGAGCGGCTGGTCGCCGAGGGCGGCACCCTCGATCAGCTGATCGCCCTCGGCGCGACGCTGGAGTCGATCCAGCCCCGGCTCGCGGAGCTGACCGAGATCATCCCCACCCTCGCGGCCTCCGCCGAGGCTCTCGGCCAGGCGGTCGGTCCGCTCGGCGAGATCGCCGGGCGCCTCCCCCTGCCCCGCAAGCGGCAGGTCGCCGACTGAGCCGTTCCTCGCTCCTGCGCGAGTCGGGCTACGCTCCCCGCGTGGACAACCATCCTCCGGTGCGAGTCGAGCGCCGGCCGGTCACCGAGGAGGAGTCCCGCCGGGCCAACGGCCCGGACTGGGACCGCTACGCCGACGAGTACCAAGCCACCCACGGCGCCTTCCTCGGCGACGTCGGCTTCGTCTGGGGCCCCGAGGGGCTGACCGAGCAGGAGGCCGGCGTCCTGGGCGACGTGTCGGGCCGCGACGTGCTCGAGGTCGGCTCGGGGGCCGGGCAGTGCTCGCGGTGGGTGCGCTCGCGCGGCGGTCGGGCCTACGGCCTCGACCTCTCGTTGCGCCAGCTGCAGCACTCGCGCCGCATCGACGACGAGTCGGGCGTCGCGGTGCCGTCGGTGCTGGGGACCGCGACCGCGCTCCCCTTCGCCGACGACTCCTTCGACGTGGTCTTCTCCTCCTTCGGAGCGCTCCAGTTCGTCAGCGAGATCGACGTGGCCGTCGCGGAGACCGCGCGGGTGCTGCGGCGGGGCGGGCGCTACGCGTTCTCGATCACGCACCCGACGCGGTGGATGTTCCCCGACGATCCCTCCGAGGAGGGCCTGCTGGCGAGCCAGTCCTACTGGGACCGCACCCCCTACGTCGAGATCGACGAGGGCTCCGGCGTGGTGTCGTACGTCGAGCACCACCGCACCCTCGGCGACTGGGTCGCCCTGCTGGCCGGCGCCGGGTTCGTGATCACCGACCTGCTCGAGCCGGAGTGGCCCGAGCGCCACGAGCGGATCTGGGGCGGTTGGTCCGCGACCCGGGGGCGTCTCACCCCCGGGACCGCGATCTTCGGCGCCCGGCTCAGCTAGGGCTGCCGCTCAGCTCCTGCTGGGTGCTGGAGGAGGACCCGTTGCCGTTGCGGCGGGCGCTCAGCATGAGCGCGATGCCGGCGACGATGCACAGGCCGCCACCGACGAAGCCGACGATCGGCATCCAGACCGTCACGAGCGAGAGGAGACCGATGTTCTCCTCCGCGTCGTCGGCGAAGGCCTCCTGCTGGTCCTCGGTGAAGCCGATCTTGAGGTCGAGCACCTGGGTGCCGTCCTCGAGGTAGCGCTGCTGGTCCTGGGTCTGCTGCTGGATGGCGCCGGTCTTGGGCTCCACCCAGACCTCGACCGTGTTGTCGTAGGTGCCGTCGACGCCTTCGGCGATCTCGATCGGCGCGTCACTGATGGTCATCACGTAGACGTAGACATCGACACCCAGCAGGCTGTCGGTGCGCTCGTAGACGGCCGGCCAGGCCCTGCCGGTGGTGCCGTCCCAGAGGTCGTAGTCCCTCTTCTCGGCATCGAAGGGCCACTTGTTCATCAGGCCCTCGTGCGGCTCGGCGTCCTCCGGGAGGCCGTCGTAGTCGTTCACCGCCTCCGCGGTGACGCGGTCGCTGGCGAACACATCGGTGTCGGCCGTGACCAGGCGCGGGTCGTCACCGTCGACGCAGTCCGGCGCGTCGTCGATGTCGATCACGACGCAGGAGGTCTGCACCCACACGACGACGTCGTCGTCGGAGGCCTCGGAGTCGGTCTTGGTGATGCTCTGCACCTTCACCGGCTGCTCGGCGAACTCGCCCGTGGAGGTGTCGAGCTTCTGGACCGTGCCCTCGAGGCTGGTGAACTGCTCGACGTCGAGCGGCGTCTTCTTGACCATTCCCGGGGCCCAGACCGTCGCGAGGATGCCGACGACCAGCAGGAAGGCCCCCAGTCCGAGCAGGACCACACCGAACCACTTACGCTTCACTGAGCCCTCCCAGGCATCCATTAGGTTGCGGCGCACGCTAGCACTACCAACCGGTAGAAATGGGACAACCGTCACAGCCGCGACCGGAAATTGTCCGGAATCCTGTGACACACTCCCGGCGTGCCGCGCCGACCCGACCGCTTCCTGCTCGGCGCCGTGCTGTTGATCGCCGCACAGCTCGTCTTCCGCGGATGGGCGCTGTGGGGCTCGTGGTTCTACTTCGACGACCTGGCCTTCATGTCCCGGGCGATGGACATGCCGTTCGGCGTCGACTACCTCACCGAGTCCTACGGCGGGCACCTGATGCCGGCCGGCTTCGCCCTGGCCTGGGTTCTCACGCACTGGTGGGTCTTCGACTGGGCACCGTGGGCGCTCACCCTGCTGGTGCTGCAGGCGATCGCCTCGATCGGGATGTACCGCCTGCTGGTCGCGATGTTCGGCCGGCGACCGCTCGTGCTGGCCCTGCTCGCCGGCTACCTCGCCTGGGTGTTCACCCTGCCGGCCGGCATCTGGTGGGCGGCCGGCATCAACCAGATCCCGTTCCAGATCTCGCTCGCCTTCGGCCTGACCGCCTTCCTCGCCCACCTCCGCACCCGGCGGACCCTCCCCCTGGTGCTCAGCGTCGTCTGGGTCGTCGCCGGGCTGCTCTTCTACGAGAAGACCGTCCTCGTGATCGGCGTCTACGCCCTCGTGGCGCTGTGCTGGTTCAGCGCCGGGCGGACGCCCGAGCGGATCCGGGGTCTCTGGGACGACTACCGCGCCGCCGTGGTGACCTTCGTGCTCCTCGGCGCCGGCTACCTGGCCGTGTACGCCGCCTACGGCCTGACCTTCTCCCCCGGCGAGACCGCTGACGTCGCCTGGGGACCGATCGCCTGGAACCTGGTCGCGGTCGCGATGCTCCCGGCGATCGTCGGCGGCCCGCTGGACTGGCAGCCGCTCAGCGTCGGCTCCTTCGCGGACCCCTCGGACGTCACGATGATCGCCTCCTGGGTCGCCGCCGGGCTGCTGGTCTTCTATGCCTGGCGCAGCCGCACGATCAGCAAGCGCGCCTGGTCGCTGGTGGTCTACACCTCGCTGTCCAACGTGGCCCTGCTCGCGTCCGCCCGGGTCGGCATCGTCGGCCCCGAGCTCGCGCGCGAGTACCGCTACCAGACCGAGGCGGCCGTCATCCTGGTGCTCGCCATCGGGCTCGCCCTCCTCCCGCTGCGCGGTGCTCGCGAGGAGAACGCCGTGCGCTCGGACGCGCCCTCTGGCTACGAGGACAGGAGGCTGGTGGCCGGCGTGACCCTCGCCGTCGTCGCGCTGGCGGCGTTCTCCTCGCTCCGGTACGTCGACCTGTGGCAGGACCGGAACCCGACCCGCGACTACATGGCGAACGTCGAGTCCGACCTGACCTCCGCCGACTCCCCGGTCCCGCTGATCGACACCGGCATCCCCCAGACCCTGCTCTGGTCGTTTCGCTACCCCGAGAACACCTACAGCCATCTCTTCGAGCCGTGGGAGGACCAGATGAGCTTCCCCCGGTCCTCGATCGACGACCTGTTCCTCTTCGACGACCAGGGCCGACTCGCGCCGGTCGGCGTGGTGCCGGCGCGGGCGATGGAGGAGAGCGAGCGCGGCGGCGACTGCCCCTACCCGCTCGACGGCATCCTGCGGATCCCGTTGGACGGTCCGGTGATCGGCGGCGGCTGGTGGATCGCTCTCGACTACGAGAGCCCGACGTCGACCGCCTTCCGGCTGACCGCCGGAGAGGAGCAGCACGAGGTCGAGGTCCCTGCCGGCGAGCACACGGCCTGGTTCGAGGCTGCCGGGACCTTCGACGAGGTCCGCCTGCACTCCGCCGGCACCGACTCGGACCTGTGCGTCACCGGGCTGACGCTCGGCACCCCGGTCCCGACCGCCCCGCGCTCGTGAGACGGCCGCCCGCGCACGCGCACCCTGCCGCCACGGACCGGCCCACCTGGGTGCTGGTGACGGCTGCCGTCCTGGTCGTCGGGCAGCTCGGCTACCGCAGCTGGGCGACCCTGACCGGCTGGTACCACTACGACGACTTCAACTTCCTGTCGCGGATGTGGGAGCACGGGCTCAGCCCCAGCGCCGCCTTCGAGCAGTACGCCGGGCACGTGATGCCGGCCGGGATGTACCTGTCCTGGCTGATGGGCGCGGTCGCGCCGTACGACTTCCGGGTCACCGCCGCGATGCTGCTGGCGATGCAGGCGCTCGCCAGCGTGGGGCTGGTCGTGCTCCTGGTCCGGCTCTTCGGGGTCCGGCCGGGCATCCTGCCGCCGCTGTGCGTCTACCTCTTCTGCACCATCTCCACCCCGGTGGCGATCTGGTGGGCGGCGGGCGTCAACCTGCTGCCCACCCAGGCCGTGCTCTTCTGGTCGATCGCCTCCTTCGTGCCCTACCTCCGCACCCGCCGGATCCGGCACCTGGCCGCCACGCTGGCCTGGCTGGTGGTGGGCCTGGCCTTCTACGAGAAGACGCTGCTGGTGATCGGCGCCCTCGGTCTGCTGACGATCTGCTACTTCACCACGGGCACGCTGCGCGGCCGACTGCTGATGACCTGGCGCTCCTACCGGGCCGCGGTGCTCTCGTGCGCCGTGATCGGGGTGGCCTACCTCGCGGTCTACGTGCGGTACGCGCTGACCTTCAGCCCGGCGGAGGCGAGCAACAGCTCGCTGCCCGAGGTGGCGTCCAACATGGTCACCCACAGCTTCCTGCCCGCGGTCTTCGGAGGCCCGCTGCGCTGGCTCGAGCTCGACCAGTGGGCCCTGCCGGCCCCGGGCGGCCCGATCATCGTGCTCTCGTTGGCGCTCGCGGCCCTGCTGATCCTCGAGATCCGCCGCTGCCGGACCAAGTCGCTGCGGGCCTGGTCGATCCTGGTCTTCTTCCTGCTCAGCGACGTGCTGCTCGTGGCCGCCGGCCGCGCCGCCTTCGTGGGCGCCCTGATCAGCCTCGACTTCCGCTTCCAGGGCGAGCTCGCCGCTGTGGCGGCGGTGGCGCTCGCCTGCGCGACGATGCCGATCATCGGCGCACCGGAGCAGGTCGAGGTCCGCCAGCGCGGGGAGTTCCTCGGACGGCCCCGGCTGGTGGCGGCCGCCGTGTCGATCGTGAGCGTGCTCGGGCTCGTGTCGTCGACCCAGTACGTCCTCCACTGGAACGGCAACGCACCTGGCGAGTCCTACTTCGCCACGCTCCTCCCCGTCGTCGAGGACGCGACGAGCCCGGTCACCCTCGTCGACAGCTCGGTGCCGGACGGGGTCATGTGGGGGCTCGGCTTCCCGGACAACCAGCTGAGCCGCCTGCTGGCGCCCTATCCGCAGGCGCGCTTCGCCGAGGTGGCGACCGACCGGATCGGCATGGTCGACGAGGACGGCGCCGTCTCGGACCTGGTGATCGACGGTGTCCGCGTCGGGCTGCCGGGACCGGCCGACGACTGCGGCTGGCTGGTGCAGGAGGACCCCGTGACCATCCGGCTCGACGACCCGGTGGCGTTCGGCGGCTGGTGGGTGCGGATCGGCTACCTCAGCAGTGGCGACAGCCCGGTCCGGGTGACGGCCGGCGACGTCACGGTGGACACCACGGTGCGCTCGGGCCTGCACGCCCTCTACTTCGCCGGTGGCGACCGGTTCTCGTCGATCACGATCGAGGGTCTGGTCGACGGGGTGAGCCTGTGCACCGATGATGTGTCGGTGGGACGCCCTGCTCCTGCCAGCACACTCGACGAGATCGGCGAGACATCATGAGCACGCCCGCGACGCTCCGGGACCGGTCCTTCCCCACCCTGAACGCCGCCCGTGCGATCGGCGCGATCATGGTGGTCCTGACGCACGCCGCGTTCAACACCGGCCAGATCAACCAGGGCTGGGTCGGTGCGGTGCTGGCGCGCCTCGACTTCGGCGTCGCCATCTTCTTCGTGCTGTCGGGCTTCCTGCTCACCCGCCCCTGGTTCCTCGACGCGGGAGCGGGACGCACGGCCCCGTCGACGCGGCACTACCTGTGGAAGCGGGCGCTGCGCATCCTGCCGCTCTACTGGATCGTGGTCGTGGTCGCGCTGACGTTCGACCCGGCCAACGAGGACCTCACCTGGCAGGACTGGGTCGCGAACCTGACCTTCACCCAGCTCTACCGTCCCGAGCTGCTGCCGAGCTCGCTGACCCAGATGTGGAGCCTGTGCACCGAGGTCGCGTTCTACGTCCTGCTCCCCCTGCTGTGCTGGCTGCTCACCTGGCGGCC
>JBAWHI010000386.1:0-5665 GCA_049593675.1 Nocardioides sp. | reverse complement strand
GCTCACTTCAGGGTCTTGAGCACCCGGTTCAGGTTCTTCGACGGCGTCGCCGTCCAGTCACCGTCCATCGGCACGATGGAGATCCGGTTGGCCCTCAGCGCCTCGGTGTCGGCGCGCTTGTTGGTCGACTTCCGGTCGGACGGGTAGCCGAGCTGGTAGGTCCCGCCGGCCTCGGTCGCGGCGCCGGCCCAGGCGATGGCGATCATGTCTCCGTTGCCGAGCACGTTGATCGCCGGCTTGCGGGCCTTCTCACCCTCGCCCACGAAGGGGAAGTTCACGTTCAGCAGCAGCGACGGCTTCAGCTGACGATTGGCGCGCAGCTTGCGGATCAGCTTGACGGTGAACTTCGCTCCCGGGGCGTAGGCCGGGCAGTTCAGGCCCTGGGTCGCGCAGGGGAGCAGGTCGAACTCCTCGCTCAGGGCGAGGGCGGGAACACCGAGCTCGTGGGCGGTGACCGCGGCGCTCGTCGTGCCGCTGTGCACCACACCGGTGCCGGCGTTCTGGCCCCAGTTGATGCCGCTGAGGACCAGGTCCGGGCCCTTGGCCCAGAAGGTCGCCGGCAGGAAGTTCTCGACGCCGACCTTCACGGTGTCGGCGGGGGAGGCGCTGGGCGAGCCCGCCTCGCAGGCGGTGTTGCTGTGGCAGACGCCGTAGACGTGCCCACCCGCGGACGCGTCCGCGCAGTCGTCGGCGTACGCCGCCGGCGGGGTGACCGGCGTGACCGTGAGTCCGGTGCCGCGGTCGGTGGTGATCCGGCCGCTCTGGCCGCTCTGCTGGCCCCACGGGCCGACGACGACGACGTCCGCGCCGGCCGCACACAGCGCCTTGCGGAGCTCGTAGAGACCCTTGCCGTCCGAGCCGTCGGCTCGCGTGCCCTGCACGGAGTCGTCGTTGGTGAGCATGATCTTCAGGCCCTTGACGTTCGCGGGCGGCTTCGGCGCGCTGGCGCCGGCCTGGCCGGTGAGCAGACCGACGACGAGCGCCGCGACCGCGGCGAGCGCCACGGCGATGAGACGAGACTGACGGGGCACGACATGACCTCCGGTTGAGAGACATCTGGTCCTCGCAGTGTGCGCTATCAGACACCTTCCGTCCGGAAGTTTCTATAACTTGTTCTGATTTTGGTGACTTCGACACGCCCCCGTCGTTGGACCGCCGAGCACGACGCGAAGGGGCTGCACATGCGCACGGAACCCACCCGACCCGGACGACGCCTCGCCGTGGCCGCCGTCACCGCGGTCGCCCTCCTGGCCGGCGCCGTCGCGCTCGGCGGAGCCGACGGCGTCCGAGCGGGCAGCCTCAGCACCCGCTACGCCTCCGCCCAGGACGCCCTCGCCGCCATGAGCGGCGACTCCAAGAACGCCCTCTCCCGCGCCGGGCAGCTCGGGGCGGGCACCCAGGACCCGACCACGGCAGCCGACCGGGCCGCCGCGGAGACCTACGTCGCGAGCGAGCGTCGCCTGGCCGATCCGGTCCTCACCTCGGTCCCGGTCACCGGCCCGCGGCACACCCATCCGCAGAACCGCTACGCGTTGGCCAACGGCTGCTACCGCCTGAGCCCGGGCGGAGAGCCGCTCTTCTTCAAGCCGACCGACCTCGGCCGCTACCTCATCTACGACGCCGAGCGGCAGTTCGTCGTCACCGATGGCGCGCGGGTGGGCAAGCCGTCCGCCGCCACCGTCTGGCGCATCGTCCGCAGGCCCGGGCGTCACTACGGCTTCGTGAACGGCACCGGCGCCCTGCGGCTCGGCGGCGCGTCGACGTTCCGGCCGACGAGGACGACCGGCTGCGCGGCCTACCCCGAGTCCCAGATCGGGGTCTCCGGCCGCCCCCACGCCGGCGTCTCCCCCATCCAGGAGGTGCGCGGCTACGTCGACGCCCACACCCACGGGATGGCCTTCGAGTTCCTCGGCGGCGACGCGCACTGCGGCCGACCGTGGCACGAGTACGGCGCCCCGTACGCACTCGTCGACTGCCCCGACCACACCGCGACCGGTGGCTACGGCGGGGTGCTCGAGTCCGTCCTCTCCGGCAGCCCGAGCCACGACCCGGTCGGCTGGCCCACCTTCCGGGACTGGCCGGCGCCGGCGTCACTGACCCACGAGGGCACCTACTTCCGCTGGCTCGAACGCTCCTGGCGTGGCGGTCAGCGCATCTTCGTGAACCTCCTGGTCGAGAACAACCAGCTCTGCCGGCTCTACCCGATCAAGCACAACTCCTGCGACGACATGGACTCCGTGCGCCTGCAGGCGCAGGACATGTACGACATGCAGGACTACATCGACGCGCAGTTCGGCGGGCCGGGCAGGGGCTTCTACCGGATCGTGACCAGCCCGTGGCAGGCGCGGCGCGTCATCAACGCCGGCAAGATGGCGGTGGTCATGGGCATCGAGACCAGCGTCCCGTTCGGCTGCACGTTCAAGGCGCTGCCCGGCGGCGACGTCCCGGCCTGCGACATCGCGGACATCGACCGTCAGCTCGACGAGGTCGAGGCGATGGGCGTGCGCCAGATGGAGCTGGTCAACAAGTTCGACAACGCCCTGTCCGGCATCGCCGGCGACAACGGCGAGATCGGCGCCGCGGTCAACGCGGCGAACTTCCTGGAGACCGGCACCTTCTGGGACATGGAGCACTGCGAGCCGGAGACGCCCGGCGCCCACGACCACAACCAGCTCGCCGCGCCGGACGTCTCGGCCGGCCAGCAGGACGCCCTGTTCGGCGCCATCGGCGAGATCTTCGGGCCGCTCGACCTGCCGGCCCTTCCGCTCTACCCGCCGCCGGACCACTGCAACAGTCGTGGCCTGACGACCCTCGGCGAGCACACGATCGCGGGTCTCGCCGAGCGGGGCATGATGTTCGACCCCGACCACATGAGCGTCAAGGCGCGCACCCAGGCGCTCGACCAGCTCGAGGAGCTGGGCTACCAGGGCGTGCTGTCCAGCCACTCGTGGTCGACGCCGGACGCCTACCCGCGCATCTACGAGCAGGGTGGCTTCATCGCGCCGTACGCCGGGGACTCGACCGGCTTCGTGGAGAAGTGGCGCACCCACGTCGGCTGGGCGGACCCCCGCTTCTACTGGGGCATCGGCTTCGGCGCGGACATCAACGGCCTCGGCGCGCAGGGCGACCCGCGCGGCACCGACGTGGCCAACCCGGTCGGCTACCCGTTCACCGGCCTCGGCGGCGTACGCGTCAAGCAGCAGCGCGCCGGCGAGCGGGTCTACGACATCAACGCCGACGGCGTCGCGCAGTACGGGCTCTACCCGGACTGGATCGAGGACCTCGCCCAGGTCGCCGAGGCCGAGAAGGCCGGCGACGGCGCTCGGATCCAGGACGACATGGCCCGCGGGGCCGAGGCCTACCTGCAGATGTGGGAGCGCGCCGAGGGCATCCGCGCCGACTCGTGCCGCAACCCGGACCTCCGTAGGTCCGTGCGCGCGGTCCGCTCGCTGGTGCAGCGCGGCATGACCACGCGTGCGGTGATGGCTGCCGTCGGACAGCCCTACACCCGCCTCGGACGGACCTACGGCTTCTGTGCCCGGACCGGGAAGGACCCACGGGTGCCGATGAGCGCCACCTTCTCCCCCCGCGGGCGGCTCGTCGACCTCCGGCGCTGAGGAAGTTACCTACCGGTAGGATCCTTCTCACGCCGCCGAGGGACTGACGCCACCGGGTGCTGGGAATAGGCTCACCGGGCGCGCCCGGTGGGCGCCGACGTGCACCAGACCCGAGGAGCCCCACTCCATGCAGATTGTCGCCATCGTCGTCTCGTTGGCCATCGCCGCCGTCGGCATCGTCTTCTTCGTGCGGGCGATCCGCTCGATCATCGCGGTGCTCAAGGTGGGCCAGCCGGCGGGTCGCACGGACAACCCCGGAGCCCGCACGGGCACGATGCTCAAGGAGTCGCTGCTGCACACGCGGATGCTCCAGTGGCACTGGGTCGGGGCGGGCCACTGGTTCATCTTCGTCGGCTTCGGGCTGCTGTTCTTCACCCTCGTCACGGCCTTCGGCCAGCTCTTCGACGCGCACTTCCAGCTGCCGGTGATCGGCCACTTCTTCCTGTGGGAGTGGCTGACCGAGTTCGTGTCGCTCGTGATGATCGTCGCGATCTCCGCGTTCCTCGGCTACCGCCTGGCTCGTCCGAGCGAGCGGGTCCGCGGCCCTCGCGGCCGGTTCTTCGGCTCGACGATGTGGCAGGCCTACTTCGTCGAGCTCGTCATCCTCGGCGTCGGCCTGTGCATCGTCACGCTCCGCGGCCTGGAGTACGCCCTCCAGGGTGAGGAGGCGTCGGCGTTCCACTTCCCCTTCACGTTCTGGCTGGGCGAGGCGTTCTCCGGCATGTCGGAGAGCTCGCTCGAGAACGGCATCTACTTCGTCGCGATGCTGAAGATCCTGATCTCCTTCGTCTGGATGATCACGATCTCGGTCAACCTGACGATGGGCGTCGCGTGGCACCGGTTCCTCGCGTTCTTCAACATCTGGTTCAAGCGCGACTCCTCGGGGCGTACGGCGCTCGGCGCGGTCAAGCCGCTCACCTCGGCCGGCAAGCCGGTGTCGCTGGACGACATCGAGGAGCTCGACGAGGACACCGTGCTCGGGGCCGGCTCGATCGAGGACTTCAGCTGGAAGGGCATCCTCGACTTCACCTCGTGCACCGAGTGCGGTCGATGCCAGTCGCAGTGCCCCGCGTGGAACACCGACAAGCCGCTGTCCCCGAAGCTGCTCATCACCGCGCTGCGCGACCACGCCTACGCGAAGGCGCCGTACCTCCAGGCCGCCGAGGACGACCGCGCCGCTCTCCTCGAGGGCAACGACACCCTGACCCGCGAGGTCGAGCGACCCCTGGTCGGCGACACCGGCGACGACTGGTTCTACATGCCCGAGGACGGCTCCGCCGTCATCGACCCGGACGTGCTCTGGTCCTGCACGTCGTGCGGCGCCTGCGTGCAGCAGTGTCCGGTCGACATCGAGCACGTCGACCACATCATCGACATGCGCCGCCACGCGATCCTCGTCGAGTCGAACTTCCCCGCCGAGCTCAACGGCCTCTTCAAGGGGCTGGAGAACAAGGGCAACCCCTGGAACATGTCGCCCTCGGCCCGGATGGACTGGGCCAAGGGCCTCGACTTCGAGGTGAAGGTCGTCGGCGAGAGCATCGAGTCGCTCGACGAGGTCGACTGGCTGTTCTGGGTCGGCTGCGCCGGCGCCTACGAGGACCGCGCGAAGAAGACCACCCGGGCCGTGGCCGAGCTGCTCGACCTGGCCGGCGTGTCCTTCGGCGTGCTCGGCAACGGCGAGACCTGCACCGGCGACCCGGCCCGGCGCGCCGGCAACGAGTTCGTCTTCCAGGGTCTCGCCCAGCAGAACGTCGAGACCTTCCAGGAGTACCGGGTCAAGAAGGTCGTCTCGACCTGTGCGCACTGCTTCAACACGCTGAAGAACGAGTACCGGGAGTTCGGCGTCGAGCTCGAGGTCGTCCACCACACCCCGCTGCTGAACCGGCTCGTGAGCGAGGGCAAGCTCACCCCGGTCAAGGAGGGCGCCGGCGCCCACCAGCGCTCGATCACCTACCACGACCCGTGCTACATCGGTCGCCACAACGGCGTCTACACCCCGCCGCGCGAGCTGCTCCAGGTGCTGCCAGGCGCCGAGGTCGTCGAGATGG
>JBAWHI010000385.1:0-3851 GCA_049593675.1 Nocardioides sp. | reverse complement strand
CGGACAAGGGCGTCTACAACAACTGGCGCCCGGCCTCGGAGATGAAGCCGATGCTGGTCGAGCGGATGCGCGGCGCCTCGGCCGGCAAGACGATGTATGTCATCCCCTACCTGATGGCGCCGCCCGGCTCGCCCCTGGAGCGCTACGCCGCCGGTGTCGAGCTCACCGACACCCGGACCGTCGTGCTGCACATGATCCGGATGGCGCGCGTCGGCGCCGAGCACGTCGACAACCTCGAGGACCCGGACAGCTTCGTGCGCGCCGTCCACGTGACCGGCGACCTCGAGAACCTGGGCCAGGGCACTCCCGAGGACGATCGCTACTTCGTCACCGTGGCCGACGAGCGGACGATCCTGCACTACGGCTCGTCGTACGGCGGCAACGCGCTGCTCGGCAAGATCGCCCACGGCCTGCGCCAGGCCTGCTACGACGGCTGGGCGTCGCGCGGGTTCCTCGCAGAGCAGTTCATGTTGCTCGGGATCGTCGACAACGAGACCGGCAAGCGCTACCACGTGTGCGGGGGGTTCCCGAGTGCCTCGGGCAAGACCAACCTGGCGATGACGCTGGCGCCGGACGCGCTCGGCGACCGCTACCGCGTGGAGTTCTACGGCGACGACATCGCCTGGCTGTGGGTGAACCCCGACGACGGCCGGGTCTACGGCATGAACCCCGAGAACGGCGTCTTCGGGGTCGCCAAGGACACCAACGAGCTGACGAACCCCACCGCGCTGGACTCGATCCAGCCGGGCAGCGGCGCGATCTTCACCAACGTGGCCTACAACGACCAGACCCAGGAGGTCTGGTGGGAGGGGCGCACCAAGGAGCCGCCGGCCGACGTCACCGGCTGGCAGGACTGGAAGGGTCAGCTGATCTCGGAGCGGGCACCCGGCGACACCTCGCCGTGGGCACACCCGAACAGCCGGTTCACCACCACGCTCGCCAACGTGCCCAACGTCGCCGCCGACTTCGAGAACCCCGCCGGGGTCCCGATCGACGCGATCATCTTCGGCGGCCGCACCAGCGACCGCGAGCCGCTCGTGCGCGCGATCACCGACCTCGCCGAGGGCGTCTACGACGGGCTCACCCTCGGTGCCGAGGCGACCTTCGCCGCCGAGGGGGTCGACGGACAGCTGCGCTACGACCCGATGTCGATGCGACCGTTCATGGCCTACTCCGAGGGCGAGTACGCCGCGCACTGGCTGCGGATCATCGGTGCCGCCACGAACCCGCCCGTGTTCGCCCACGTCAACTGGTTCCAGCGCGACCCCGAGGACGGGCACTTCCGCTGGCCCGGCTACCGGGAGAACCTGCGCGCGCTGCTCTGGCTCGCGCAGCTCAAGGAGGGGCTGGTCACCGGGCGGCAGACGCCGGTCGGCCTGCTCCCGACGCGCGAGGAGCTCCGCCTCGACGGCCTCGAGATCAGCGAGACCGACCTCGACGTCATCCTCGACGTCGACGTCGAGCGCTGGTGCGAGGAGATGGGCTTCCGCGAGGAGCACCTGCGCCAGTTCCACGGCCTCCCCGAGGAGATCTGGGAGGCCCACCGCCGGGTCGCCGCCGCCCTCGACGACGCCCGGGGCTGATCGTCCGGCTCCCATGTAACGCGGGGTTATGGCTTCTGGTAGCCCGCAATGCGGGGCCACCAGAGCCAATAACCCCGCGTTACATGCCGCGCGGGCGGCCCACCTAGAACGCGTTCTAGACTGAGCGGATGAAGACCAGGCTGACCTGCCCGTGCGGCGAGACCATCAAGGCGCAGGACGAGGACGAGCTCGTGGAGCTCACCCAGGCGCACCTGGCCGCCGAGCATCCCGGGATGAGCTACGGGCGCGACGAGATCCTCTTCATCGCGACCTGAGGGCCGGTCGGCTCAGGCCTCCATCGCCTCCGGCATGCCGACGGTGGCGCGGTCGCCGAGCATCGCCATGTAGGTGAAGCCGGCGAGCAGGCCGCCCACCACCGGGGCGAGGATGAACAGCCACAGCTGCTGGATCGCGTCCGGTCCGGCGAACAGGCCGACGCCGATCGAGCGGGCCGGGTTCACCGAGGTATTGGTGACCGGGATGCTGATCAGGTGGATCAGCGTCAACGACAGGCCGATCGCCAGCGGCGCCAGGCCCTTGGGGGCCCGTGAGTCGGTGGCGCCGAGGATCACCCAGATGAAGACCGCGGTCAGCAGCACCTCGATCAGCAGGCAGGCCAGCAGGTCGTAGCCCATCGGCGAGCGGTCTCCGTAGCCGTTGGAGGCGAAGCCGGACTCCTCCGCCGAGAAGCCGTCGAGCCCGTTCGCGATGACCAGCAGGACCGCGCCGGCGGCGATGCCCGCGACGAGCTGGGTGATGAGGTAGGCGGGTGTCTCGCGCCAGGGGATCCGGCCACCGGCCGCCGCTCCGAGGGTCACCGCCGGGTTGAAGTGGCCTCCGGAGATGTGGCCGACGGCGTAGGCCATGACCACGACGGTGAGACCGAACGCGAGGGCGACGCCGAGCCAGCCGACGCCGACCTCGAGGTTGGTCGTCGCGAGCACGGCGGTGCCGCAGCCGCCGAAGACGAGGACGAAGGTGCCGAGGAACTCGGCGCTGAGCTTCTTGCCGGTGCTGGGTGTCACTGACACGTGAACCTCCTGGGAAGGCCGGCCCCCACTGGGCCGAAAACGTTCCTGAGTATGGCGATCCGCGGTGTCGAAGTGGGGGACCTCAGCCCATCGGTGGGGCGGTGCTCTCGCGGACCACCAGCGAGGTGGGCAGCGTGACGTGGAGATCGGTCGGAGGGTTGTCGGCCAGCACGTCGACCAGGATGCCGACGGCGGTGCGCCCCTTGGCCGCGAAGTCCTGGTGCACGGTCGTCAGGGGCGGCCGCGCATTCTCGGCGAGCGGGCCGTCGTCGAAGCCGACCACCGAGAGGTCGTGCGGCACCCGCAGACCCAGCGACTCCGCGGCCTGCAGGACGCCGACGGCGAACGCGTCGGAGTAGCACAGCAACGCGGTCGGGCGGTCCGGGCGGTCGAGCAGGACGCGGGTCGCCTCGCGGACCGTCTCGATCGCGCTGTGCGGACTCACGGCGGTGGGGGCCTCGATGCCGGCGGGCTCGAGCACGTCGCGCCAGCCGAGCATCCGCTGGGTGGTGGGGAAGTCGGTCGACATGGTGCTCAGGTCGGTGACCGGGCGGCCGGCGTACGGCTTCTCCTGCAGGTTGATGATCCCGATGCGGCGATGGCCCAGGTCGACCAGGTGCTGGGCAGCGAGCCGGGCGCCGCCACGGTCGTCGACGTTGACGGTGGGGGTGTCCGAGCGGGGGTGTCGGTCGATGTTCACGACCGGGAGGGAGCGCCGCTCGAGCCAGGCGATGTCGTCCATCTGCGGGTCGCCGCACACGTGCAGCAGGGCGCCGTCCATGGCGACGTCGCGCGTGGCCACGAAGGTGTCGTCCGTGGCGGGGGTCAGCAGCGTGAGAGCCAGTCCGCGGGCGGCGATCTCGTCGGTCACGGCCGCCAGGAAGGCCGCAGACATCGGGTCCTCGAAGGCATCGCTGAGCGTGCCGTTCATCAGCATCCCGACCGACCCGGCCCGGCCGCGCGCCAGGGCGCGGGCGGCGGGGTTGGGGCCCGCGTAGCCGAGCTCGGCGGCGGCGGCCAGGATCTTCTCGCGCAGCTCGGCGGAGAGCTGGTCGGGTCGCGAGAACGCGTTGGACACCGTCATCCGGCTCACGCCGACGCGATCCGCTATCGACTGCAGGGTCACCTTGGCCATAGGTGACCCAGTATGGACGGCCACCTCAGCCGGGCAGGCAGGTCCTCGCCGGTTGCGGGCGGGGCTCCACCCAGCGGGCGGCCGCGTGCAGCGCGGCGGCCG
>JBAWHI010000384.1:0-10503 GCA_049593675.1 Nocardioides sp. | reverse complement strand
GGGAACCAGCCGGAGACCGCCCGCGCCGCCAGCGCCATGGTGTACATGCCGTGCGCGATCACACCGGGCAGGCCGACGCTGAGCGCGACCGCCTCGTCCTGATGGATCGGGTTGTGGTCGCCGCTCGCCTCGGCGTAGCGGACCAGGTCGGCGCGGGTGATGGTGAACGTCCGGGTCGTCAGGACCGACGGTGTGCTCATGCCACCCCCCGGTGCACGAGCGTCGCCGAGGTCGAGCAGACCAGGGCTCCGGAGGCGTCGGTGATCTCGCTGGTCGTGCCGAGGATGTCGTTGCCCGCGATCTGGCGCAGGCTCGCGACGGTCAGCGTGGCGGTCAGCTCGTCGCCGGGGACCACGGCCCGTTCGTAGGCGAACCGCTGCTCGCCGTGCACGATCCGGTGCAGGTCGATCGCCTCCGCCTCGAGGAAGGCGTTCATGGCGTCGAAGGCCAAGACGATCGGGAAGGTCGCCGGGGCAGGACCGCCGGCATAGGTCCCGCCGGTGGCAGCGACGAAGCCCCCGATGCTCTCGGCGGTCACGACGTAGGGTCGGGTGGGTGGGAAGACCCGGCCGACGAGTGACTGGTCGACTGGCATGCCGCCAACCTAGCCGGTCCCTGCCAGCGCTGACGCTCCTGGTCGTCGCCCTCCTCGCCGGCTGCACGATCGACGCTCCGCAGGAGTCCCGGTCCTCCGATCGCTCCTCCACCGGCAGCACGGGCGGCTGCGGGCCGCTGACCTTCGACCAGGTGCGTGGTGCGCCACCCCGGTTCGTGAAGCGCAAGAGGTTGGACCGATGGCCGAACGACGCGGCCGCCTGCGCCGGCGTGTGGCTGCGCACCGGCAGCGGCTTCGTCCCCCAGGGGGTCGTGGTCGAGGACGGCACCGCCTGGGTGAGCGGCTTCAACGCCAGGGCACCGGTCGGCTCCCGCTACTGCGCGCTCGAGACCTACGACGTGCGCACCGGCGAGCAGCTCGCCCGGCTCACCCCCGTCACCGGGCAGGTGGGCGACCGGCCGCAGGTCTCCTGCCGGCACGGCGGTGGGCTGGTGGCCGACGAGCACGGACTGTGGCTGGTGGAGACCGACCGGCTGTGGCTGCTCGACCCCGAGACGCTCGCGGTCGCGCGGGCCTGGGCGCTGCTCGACCCGTTGCGGGGATCGTTCGCGCTCCTCGACGGCACGGGTCACCTCGGCATCGGTGGGTGGCACCCGCACCGCCGGAGCCGGATCCACTACTTCGACACCGATGCGCTGGTCGCCTCCTCGATCCTCGACCTCACCCCCGATGTCGCGGTCGCGCAGGACGCGGTGCCCTCCGCGACCCAGGGCGCCGTGTGGGCCGGCTCGAAGCAGGGCGTGTGGTACGCCCGGTCGGTCACCCGATGCGGTGTGCTGGTGGGCGCCGGCCCGCGGCGTGGCTTCGTGCCCGGCGCTGAAGGAATGGACCTGGAGGGCGACTCCCTGTGGGTGGTCAGCGAGTCCGGGACGCGCCACTACCAGGAGCAGGGTGGACGCCCCCTGGTCCCTCAGCTGGTCCGACTCGACGTCTCCCGTGTCGCGGCGTGGTCGCGCCCGCGCTGTGAGGTCTAGGGGTCCGCAAATGCAGAAGACCCGCTCGAGCGATCGAGCGGGTCACCTGGTCGAGCTGTCAGCGGGTCTCGCGGTGCGCCTGGTGCTTGCGGCAGCGCGGGCAGAACTTCGCCAGCTCGAGCCGGTCGGGGTCGTTGCGCCGGTTCTTCTTGGTGATGTAGTTCCGCTCCTTGCACTCGACACAGGCGAGCGTGATCTTGGGGCGAACGTCGGAGCTCTTGCTGGCCACGGGAAGTCCTTGCTTGTCGGTACAGGTGTCGCTGGATGTCAGTAGCGGGGGCGGGACTCGAACCCGCGACACCACGATTATGAGCCGTGTGCTCTAACCACCTGAGCTACCCCGCCACGGGCACGGCTGCGCGGACCAGACTAACGGTCCGCCCAACGTCCTGCCCAGAGCCCCTTTACGGAATCGAACCGTAGACCTTCTCCTTACCATGGAGACGCTCTGCCGACTGAGCTAAAGGGGCAACGACGGAGAACGATACACAGGCTCTCCGGGATCAAGAAATCGGCTCGGAACAACCTCGGATCACCCTCCGACGGGCGTCTCGATCCGGACCCACGGGGCTGCCTCCTCGAGCTCGTAGGCGAGCTCGAGGAGGGTCGACTCGCGGCCCGCGCCGGCCGCGAACATCATCCCCAGCGGCATCCCGTCAGCGGTCGTCGCGACCGGCAGGGACACCGCCGGATCGCCGGTGGCGTTCTGCCAGGGCGTGAACGCCACCCACTCCAGGATCCGCTCGATCACGGACTCGAAGTCCCCGGTCGGATCCAGGTGCCCGACGCGCGGCGTCGTCAGCGCGAGCGTGGGCGTGAGCGCGACGTCGTAGCGACGGTAGAACTCCGCGGAGACACGCGGCAGTCGTCGCAGGCGGGCGATCGCCCCCGGAAGCCGGTGCAGCCGGCCGCGGCAGTGCCGGTCCAGGCCGCGGGTGAGGTTGTCCAGCCGGGTCCGGTCGAAGGCCGGGCTGAGCTGACGCCGTCCCGTGCGCACGATCATCATCGCGAGCATCGACCAGTAGAGGAGGAAGTCGTCCGGGAGCTGGGGCGGCGCGGGGTGCTCGACCTGCTCGACCTGGTGGCCGAGCCCCTCGAGGAGCGATGCGGTCCGCAGGGTCAGCTCGACGACCTCCGGCGAGGCGGTCCTCCCGATGCCGCCGGTGTGCACGGCGATCCGCAACCGCGTGCGTCCGGGCCGGGTCACGTCGCCGATGGGCGGCAGCTTGAGCGCCCGGTAGACGTACTCCGCCTCGCGGAGGAACGCCGCGGTGTCGCGCACCGATCGGGTGAGCACGCCGTCGGAGACGATCCGCACCGGCATCTGCCGGGTCATCTGGTCCTGAGCGAGCCGATCGCGCGTCGGCTTGAGGCCCACCAGTCCGTTGACCGAGGCAGGGATGCGGATCGAACCGCCGCCGTCGTTGCCGTGCGCCAGCGGGACCGCTCCGGCCGCGACCAGGGCCGCGCTGCCGGCCGAGGAGGCCCCTGCGATGTGGGCGGTGCTCCAGGGCGAGCGGACCGGACCGAGCCGGGGGTGCTCGGCGGCGGGGCTGAACCCGAACTCCGAGAGCTGGGTCTTGCCGATCGGCACCAGCCCGGTGGCCAGGTACATCCGCGCGAAGTCGCCGTCCGCTCCGGAGGGCCGAGCGACGAAGGCGTCACACCCCTGTTGGGTCGGCAGGCCCGCGACGTCGACGTTGTCCTTGAGGAAGGTCGGGACGCCGGCGAAGAACCCTCCGCGAGGATCCTGGGCCACCGCGCGGGCCCGGTCGTAGTCGGCATGGGCGAGCGCGTTGAGCTCGGGCTGGAGCTGCTCGGTGCGAGCGATCGCGGCTTCGACGACCTCGGGGATCGAGACCTCCCCCTCCTGGATCGCGGCCACCAGGCCGACCGCGTCGAGGTCGCCGAGCGCGTCGTCACCGAAGGCGTGCACACGGGTCACTCGGCGAGGTTAGCGTGAAGAGCCGGTCCCGACCGGCTGTCGAGATCACCTGGACCAGGTGATCTCCGACCGCCCGTTCCGCGAGAGGCTGTCGCCATGGGACTGAGAGACCGGCGCCAGGAGCGTCGCGACGAGCGCAACGGTGGCACCACCTACCGGATGCGTCAGAAGCTGGTGTCCATCGGCGACGACTACTGGATCGAGGACGAGCAGGGCCGGCGCGCGTTCAAGGTCAACGGGAAGGCGCTGCGGGTCCGCGACACGCTGGTCCTGGAGGACGCCGCCGGACGTGAGCTGCTGAAGATCCAGGAGCGCAAGCTCCGGGTCCGCGACACGATGGAGATCGAGAACGCGAACGGCGACACCGTCGCCACCGTGAAGAAGGCGATGATCACGCCGCTGCGCGAGCGCTTCAAGGTCGACGTCGCCGGTGGCGACGAGCTCGAGATCCAGGGCAACGTCGTCGACCACGAGTACGACATCAGTCGGGGTCGCGACAAGGTCGCCGAGATCTCCAAGCGGTGGTTCCGGGTCGCGGACACCTACGGCGTCGAGGTGCACGCCGGCCAGGAGCCGGCACTGATGCTGGCGATCACCGTCGTCGTGGACTCCATGACCCACGAGGCGCGCTGATCCGACGGCCTCACTCGCCGGCGGCCAACCGGGCGTCCACGGCGACCGGCGCGAGCACGTGGTCGAGCGCGAGCGCGCCGCAGCCGACGACCCCGGCCCGGTCGCCGTGGGTGGCCGGGAGGAACTTCAGCTCGCGGGTGGCCAGCGGGGCCGAACGGCGGTAGACGCTCTCGCGCACGCCGGCGACGTAGAAGTCGAAGGCGGCCGCCATGTCGCCTCCGATGACCACCGCGGCCGGGTTGAGCAGGTTGATCGCGATCGCGAGCACCTCACCCAGCTCGCGGCCACTGTCGCGCAGCAGGCCGCGGGCGAAGGAGTCGCCCTGGAGCGCGAGCGCCACCAGGTCGCGCACGTGGTCCACCGGCGCGCCCTCGTCCGACATCCGGGCGACCAGGGCCCACCCGCCGGCGACGGTCTCCAGGCAGCCGCTGGCTCCGCAGCGGCACGGCAGGTCGCCCGCGACGTCGACCGTCGTGTGCCCGATCTCGCCGGCCGCACCGAGGTGCCCGCTGAGCACCCGGCCGTCGGCGACGATGCCGAGCCCGAGGCCCGTGGAGGCCTTGACCACCAGGACGTCGTCGAGGTCGGCGGCACCTCCGAGCAGCTCGGAGCGGGCGAGCACGTCGGCGTCGTTCGCGACGAACAGCGGCGCGTCGGCGAGGTCCGCGAAGTACGTCGCGAGCTCGACGCCGTCCCACCCGGACATGACCGGCGAGCCGAGACTGAGACCGCGGACCGGGTCGAGGGTGCCGGGGAGGCTCAGACCGATGCCCAGCACCGGCGGACCCGCGCCGTCCGGCGAGGCGGCGTCGCGCAGGGCGCTCAGCCGATCGACGATGGCGGGCAGCAGCTCGTCCGGACCGACGCCGACCTCGTGGTCGCGGGAGTCGGCTGCGAGCTCCTGGCCGTCCAGGTCGAGGACGGCCAGCTGGCTGCGCGAGCGGCCGATGGCGACGGCGAGCACGACGCCGGCGTCCTTGTTGAAGACCAGCGCGCCCGGTGGCCGACCTCCGGTGGAGGCCAGCTCCTCGCCGATGAGCAGCAGGCCCCCAGCGGTCAGGGAGGTGACCCGCGCCGTCACGGCGGTCCGGGACAGCCCGGTCAGGGCGCGCAGCTGCGATCGGGTCGCCGCTCGTCCGGTCCGGACGAGCTCGAGCAGCTCGCCGGCGGTCGCGGGCGCCGCCGTCTCACGGGTCTCCAGCTGGGTCACGGACGAGAGCATAAACCCGCCTTCTTTGATCTAGAAAAACCCTATGTTCGGCTTGCAATGGTCCTAACTACGGATACCGTGGAGCCCATGGACCACTCGCCGGCTCCCCACGAGCTGCCCGACGCGTGCGACTTCGCCGTCTTCGGTGCCACCGGCGACCTCGCGCTGCGCAAGCTGCTGCCGTCGCTCTACCACCGCGATCTCGAGGGCCAGCTGCCCGCCGACTACCGGATCCTCGGGGTCTCGCGGTCCGACATCGACGACGACGGCTGGCGCGCCGAGGTGCGCACGGCGCTGTCCACGCATCTGGACGCGACCGACCTCGACGACGGAGCCGTCGATCGCTTCCTGGGCCGCCTGCACCACCTGATGCTCGACGCCCAGGATCCCGACGACTGGCACCGGCTCCATGCGCTGCTGAAGGACCGCCCCCACGCCGAGTCCGCCGTCCGCGTCTTCTACCTCGCGGTGGCTCCTCCCCTGTTCGGCGCGATCTGCGAGCGCCTCGCCGAGATCGGCGTCGTCGACGGGCGGGCCCGCGTGGTGCTCGAGAAGCCGATCGGTCACGACCTCGCGTCGGCGCGGGCGGTCAACGAGGCGGTCGGCCGGGTGTTCGAGGAGTCGCAGATCTTCCGGATCGACCACTACCTCGGCAAGGAGAGCGTCCAGAACCTCCTCGTCACCCGCTTCGCCAACACCTTCCTCGAGCCGCTGTGGAGCTCGCACTGGGTGGACCACGTGCAGATCACCGTGTCCGAGACGGTCGGGGTCGGCGGTCGCGGTGACTACTACGACCACGCCGGCGCCCTGCGCGACATGGTCCAGAACCACCTGCTCCAGCTGCTCTGCCTGGTGGCCATGGAGCCCCCGACGTACGTCGGGCGCGAGACGGTGCGCGACGAGAAGCTCAAGGTGCTCCAGGCCCTGAAGCCGATGACGCCGATCGACGTCGACCGGGACACGGTGCGCGGCCGCTACGGAGCCGGACTGGTCGACGGGACGGCCGTCGCGTCGTACTCCGACGACCTCGGCCACGGCGGCTCGCGGACCGAGACCTTCGTGGCGCTCAAGACCGAGGTCCAGAACTGGCGCTGGGCCGGCGTGCCCTTCTATCTGCGCACCGGCAAGCGGATGGACCGACGGGTCTCGGAGATCGTGGTGGTCTTCAAGGAGCCGCCGCACTCGATGTTCCCCGGAGCAGAGGGCGCGACCGAGCCGAACCGGCTGCACATCCTGGTCCAGCCCGACGAGGGGATGCGGCTGCACCTGACGGCGAAGGAGCCCGGGCCGGGCGGCTACCGGCTGCGGCCGGTGTCGCTGGACCTCAGCTACGCGGCCGCCTTCGACGTGCGGCTGCCCGACGCCTACGAGCGGCTCCTGATGGACGTCATCAAGGGCAACCCGACGCTGTTCATGCGGCGCGACGAGGTCGAGGCGGCCTGGACCTGGACCGAGCCGATCCTCCAGCGCTGGGCGAGCTCGCCCGAGCGCCCCAAGCGCTACCCCGCCGGCACCACCGGACCGACCGCCGCCGCCACGCTCCTCGAGCGGGACGGCCGAACCTGGCAGGAGCCCGACCAGTGACACGCCACCATCGAGAGATCCACCCCGTCCTCGCGGACGTGACCGCGCGGATCACCGAGCGCAGCGCCGACGCCCGCGCCGAGTACCTCGACCGGATCCGCGCCGCGTCCGACACCGGACCCGCCCGCGGTCAGCTCGCCTGCGCCAACCTGGCGCACGGCTTCGCCGCCTCCGACGCCGCCGGCAAGCGCGCGCTGCGCGGCCACCTGAAGCCGAACGTCGCGATCGTGTCCTCCTACAACGACATGCTCTCGGCCCACCAGCCCTACCGCGACTACCCCGAAGCCCTGAAGAAGGCGGTCATCCGCGCCGGGGGCATCGCGCAGTTCGCGGGCGGGGTGCCCGCCATGTGCGACGGCATCACCCAGGGCCGCGACGGGATGCAGCTCTCGCTCTTCAGCCGCGACGTGATCGCCATGTCCGCGGCGATCGCGCTCTCGCACGACATGTTCGACGGCGTCCTGATGCTAGGCGTCTGCGACAAGATCACTCCGGGCCTGCTGATCGGCGCGCTGTCCTTCGGGCACCTCCCGACCGTCTTCGTCCCGGCCGGTCCGATGACCTCGGGCCTGCCCAACTCCGAGAAGGCGAAGGTCCGCCAGCTGTACGCCGAGGGCAAGATCGGGCGCGAGGAGCTGCTCGAGGCCGAGGCGGCGTCGTACCACTCCGCCGGGACGTGCACGTTCTACGGCACCGCGAACTCCAACCAGCTGCTGATGGAGGTGCTCGGCCTGCACCTGCCCGGTTCGTCGTTCGTGAACCCGGGCACCCCGCTGCGCGAGGCGCTGACCCGCGCTGCCGGCCGCCGTGTCACCGAGCTGACCCGCCAGGGCGGGGAGCCCACCCCGATCGGGCAGATCGTAGACGAGAAGGCGATCGTCAACGCCTGTGTCGCCCTGCTCGCCAGCGGCGGCTCGACCAACCACACCATGCACCTGGTCGCGATCGCCCGGGCGGCCGGCATCACCCTCACCTGGGACGACCTCTCCGACCTGTCGGCGGTCGTGCCGCTGCTCAGCCGGATGTACCCCAACGGCGAGGCCGACGTGAACCACTTCCACGCCGCCGGTGGGATCGCCTTCCTGGTGCACACCCTGCTGCGCGCCGGGCTGCTGCACGAGGACGTCGACACCGTCGCGGGCCGGGGGCTGGAGCACTACACGCGCGAGCCGGTGCTGCGCGGCGGCGACCTGACCTGGGAAGAGGGGCCCAAGCGCTCCCTCGACCACGACGTGCTGCGACCGGCCGATGACCCGTTCTCCCCCGACGGTGGGCTGCAGATGCTCTCCGGACCGCTCGGCCGCGCAGTGATCAAGACGTCGGCGGTCAAGCCCGAGCACCGCCTGGTCACGGCGCCGGCCGTGGTCTTCGACGACCAGCACGACTTCCTGGCGGCCTTCAGCGCCGGGGAGCTGGACGGTCGCGACCTCGTGGCCGTCATCCGCTACCAGGGTCCGGCCGCCAACGGCATGCCGGAGCTGCACAAGCTCACGCCGGCCCTCGGCGTCCTGCAGGACCGCGGCCAACGGGTCGCGATCGTCACCGACGGCCGGATGTCCGGTGCGTCCGGCAAGGTCCCGGCCGCGATCCACGTAACTCCGGAGGCCGCGCTCGGCGGACCGCTCTCGCGAGTCCAGGACGGCGACCTGATCACCGTCGACGCGGCCGCGGGCCGGCTCGACCTGCACGTCGACCCCACCGACCTGCAGAGCAGACCGACCACCGGGCGCGCCCCGCAGGGCTCCGAGTGGGCCGGCACCGGCCGCGAGCTGTTCGCCGCGTTCCGGGCGACGGTCGGCACCGCCGACACCGGCGCCAGCGTCTTCCCGGGCGTCACCGCCCCCGGTCAGGAGGTCCGCCTTGCCCAGCCCGTCTGACGTCTCCCTGCTCGACGCCGTACCGGTCCTGCCGGTGGTGGTCGCGCACACGGCTGAGGAGGGCGTCGGCATCGCGCGGGCGCTGGTCGCCGGAGGACTCCCCGCGATCGAGCTGACCCTGCGCACCCCGGCCGCCCTCGAGGCGATCCGCGCGATCGTCAGCGAGGTCCCCGAGATCCTGGTCGGCGCCGGCACCATCACCCGACCCGGGCACGCCACGCTCGCCGTCGAGGCCGGAGCACAGTTCCTCGTCTCCCCCGGCACCACGGGCTCGTTGCTGCACGCCATGCAGGACTCCGGCCTGCCGTTCCTGCCGGGTGTCGCCACGATCTCGGAGGTGCTCGCCGCGCTCGAGGCCGGCTGCACCGAGCTGAAGTTCTTCCCGGCCGAGGCGGCCGGCGGAGCCGCCTTCCTCAAGTCGGTCTCGGGCCCGGTGCCGGGCGCCCGCTTCTGCCCGACCGGTGGCATCACGGCAGCCAACGCACCGGCGTACCTCGCGCTCGCGAACGTCGGCTGCGTCGGTGGCTCCTGGCTGACCCCCGCGGACGCGGTGGCGGCCGGCGACTGGGACCGGATCTCGGCGCTCGCGGCGCAGGCCGCCGGCCTGCTCAGCTGACGCCGCGCCTGAAGCAGCCGACCAGGTGCGGGTCGAAGAGGCCGATCGCCTCCATCAGGGCGAACATCGTGGTGGGGCCGACGAACGCGAACCCGCGCTTCTTCAACGCCTTCGACAACGCGGTCGACTCGGTCGAGGTGGTGGCCATCTCGTCGGTCGTGGCCCAGGCGGGCGCCTCGACCGGCGCGAAGGAGAGCACGAAGGGCTCCAGCCCCTCGGCCTCGCGAAGCGCGACGGTGGCCCGGGCGTTGGCGACCGCGGCCTCGATCTTGAGCCGGTTGCGGACGATGCGGGGCTCCTGCATCAGCCGCTCCACGTCTCGGCCGGAGAACCCGGCGATCGCGTCGGCGTCGAAGCCGAGGAACACCTCGCGGAACGCCTCGCGCTTGTGGAGGATCGTCGACCAGGACAGGCCGGACTGGAAGGCCTCGAGGGTCAGCCGTTCCAGGTAGGCCGCCTCGCCCGCGACCCGGCAGCCCCACTCGGTGTCGTGGTAGTCGCGCATCGCACCGGGGCCACCGGCCCACGGGCAGCGGTCCAGGCCGTCGTCGCCGGTCACGGGTCCCATGGAGCCATCCTCGCTCAGCCCGCCGACAGCCTCGCCGGGTCGCTCGCACTCACCGGTACTCGGGGTTCTCCCAGTCGAAGCGGGCGCCGTCATCGTCCCAGGCCTGGCGCTGGTTGCCGTGGGTCGGGACCCCGCCGGCGTCACGCAGCATCCGGGCCAGGTGCATCAGGTTCCAGGTCATGAAGGTCGTGTTGCGGTTGGTGAAGTCGTTCTCGGGGCCACCGCTGCCCGGGTCCAGGTACGACGGGCCGGGGCCGGCCTCCCCGATCCAGCCGGCGTCCGCGTTCGGCGGGATCGTGTAGCCGACGTGCTGGAGGCTGTAGAGGATGTTCTGCGCGCAGTGCTTGATCCCGTCCTCGTTGCCGGTGATGAGGCACCCGGCGACCCGGCCGTAGAAGACGTACTGTCCCTGGTCGTTGAGCATGCCGCTGAGCGCATAGATCCGCTCGATGACCTGCTTGGTCACGCTGGAGTTGTCGC